>DATMJK010000050.1:0-33991 GCA_035553915.1 Candidatus Limnocylindrales bacterium
GCGTTGATCCGGCCGGTGTGGACCTCGCCATTGGGCAGTGGAATGCGGTTCAGGTCGCGCGGCAAGCTGGCCACGGCCATCTTGCCCGTCGTCTTGTTGATCGTCATGACCATGATCATGTCCGGCCGCTCGCCCTTGCCCGGCGCGTGGGCCCGGTAATCGGTGCCCAGCAGCAGGAAGGTCAACCGACCGTCTTTGCCGTAGTTGATCGCCTCGCCGTTCTCCAGCGCGCGCAGGACCGCGGGCGAGGGCGCGAATTGCATCGCCAGGTCGAGCAGCGCTGAGGGCCGCAGCAGGCCGCTGTTGGCCGCTGCCGTGAATGGGACCGTGCCGCTGCCAGTGAGGGCAACGGCAAGCAGCACGATCAGCGCGAGGCGCGAGCGGCGGGCGCCGGCGCCGGCGCCCGCTCGGCTATGGAACAACACGTGGCTTCCCTCAGTGCTGCGCGGCAAACCCTCTGCCGCGGCACTCCACACCATAGCGGCCGTCGTCAACCGCGGCTGCCAGCCTTGGACGTGTCCATTCTGCCCATATGCTCGAGGGCAGAACCTTAACTGTCTCAGCGCGAGCCCGACCTGGTCATACGCCCAGACCGGAGCGTTACCTGGGCTCAGGGCTGTGCGAAATCAGCCATACGCTCTGCAGCGCACCCTTGTGTCAGCTCGGGGGGGCGGGAATTCGGCATTAGGTTCTGCCAGCGAGCGCTCGGCCGGGTTGGGTGGCTACCGCGTCCGCGGCCCACGCTCAGGCGACCTTGACCGGGTGACGTGCGAACCGATCGGCGGTGCCGAGTCGCTCAGTAGTGTTGCGCTGCTGAGCATATGGCCAGGTGACGCCAGCCCGTCACGGCTCGAAGTAGCGGCTCTCCTCGCCGAACAGCTCGACTGAGAGCTCAGCCACGACGTCCATCTTGAGCCGCGTCATGTACGTCCTGCCGATCTCCGAGCGCGGGATGACCTGCGCGTAACCGGGCGGCTTGAGCACGTACGTCTGGGCATCCGCACCGGTGCTCTGCTGGAGGATCGAGACGATCTGCGGCACCTGCTCAATCGGCGCGTTCGTGCGTACCATCCGCGAGACGGCCTCGACCAGCTCCGGCAGGCGCGCCAGGATGGCCGGGTCATTGACCTTGTGGCGCAATGCCAGCAGGATCTGCTGCTGGCGCCGGGCACGCTGCCAGTCGTTGTTGCCTGGACCCTTGCGCGAGCGCGCGTAGGCCAGCGCCGTCCGGCCGTCCAGGTGATGCTCGCCCGGCTCGAGGAAGAAGCCGCGCGGCCGGTCCGGGCCCCAGCCGTAGGTGTGGTCGGCGATGGGGCGGTCGAGCACGACGTCGACGCCGCCGACGAGATCGACGATCTCCCGGAAACCGTCGAAGTCTATGGCCGCGTAGTAGTCGATCGGGATGCCGATGATGTATTCGAGCTCGCGCTCGAGCGTGCCCAGGCCGCCGTCAGGGAACTCGTCGGGGTGGGCCTCAGCGTAGGCCATCAGCTCGTTGACCTTGCGCGGCCACGTGCCGCCGCCATACAGCGGCAGCTGGCCGGTGTCACGCGGCAGGCTGATGACCGCGATCTGGCCGGTGTCGGGATCGAAGCTCG
Source organism: Candidatus Limnocylindrales bacterium (assembly GCA_035553915.1). Classification (GTDB taxonomy): domain Bacteria; phylum Chloroflexota; class Limnocylindria; order Limnocylindrales; family CSP1-4; genus JALYGJ01. The sequence goes on from DATMJK010000050.1 coordinate 1,599, forward strand.
CGACCTGGATCGTGTCCGTCAGCTGGCCCTCCACGCCACGGCCCAGGTCCCAGCCCAGGAAGAGGACCGTGATCCGCCCGCCCAGCTGGGGGCTCGGGCTGGGCGACGGCGGCGGATCGGTCGGCGGAAGTGTCGGCCCGAGCGGACCCGTCGGCGCGATCGTCGGCAGGCCAGATGCCGTGGGCGACGGTGAGGGCGAGGCGATCGGGCGCGAGATGCCCTGACCGGCCTGGTAGAGCGAGAGCACGACCGAGCCTGCCCAGCCGGCGGCCAGGCCCACGACGGCCAGCATGGCCACGCCGGCCAGGACCGTGCCATTGGTCCGCACCCGGCCGGCATCGAGGATCGCCCAGGCCCACCACAGCGCGGCTGCGAGCACGGCCAGGCCGGCCAGCGCAGCGTAGGCCGGCACCAGCAGATAGGCGACGAAGACCGCCGGCCCGAGCAGCACCACCAGCACGCCCACCGCGAGGAGCGCGAGCAGCGGCAGCATCGCGAAACGCAGCCCGCGCCTGCCTTCGCCGCGGTACGCCTGGCCGAGCCCGGGCCAGGCGAGCGAGAGCAGCATGGCAAGCACGGGGTTGCGTCGCGCAGGGGTCCCCACTGCGCCCGAGTCTACGCTTGGCTGGCGTTCTGCGCGGCGAACCAGCCGACCGTCTGGAGGAGGCCGGTCCCAATCTCGACGCGGGGATCGAAGCCGAACTCAGCCCGAGCGCGCGACGTGTCAGCCAGCGAGCGCAGCACGTCGCCGGTGCGGAAGGGCGCGTAGATGGGCTCGAGGGCGGCGACCTCGGGGCGGCCGGTCGTTGCCTCGACCGCCGAGCGCAGCAGCCGGTAGAGCTCGTTCAGATCTGTTGCGCTCCCATAGGCGACGTTGTAAACGCCGCTCGGGGCGTCGCTCGTGGCTGCGGCCAGGTTGGCCGCGACGACGTCGCCAACGTAGGTGAGGTCGCGGCTGGTGGAGCCATCACCAAAGATCTGGCAGCGCTGGCCGGCGAGCAGGCGTCCGATCCAGCGCGGGATCACCGCCGCGTACTGGCCGGCCGGGTCCTGGCGTGGGCCGTAGACGTTGAAGTAGCGCAGCCCGATCACGTTCATGCCGTACACGGCGGCGAACGCGGCGGCGTAGTCCTCGTTGGCGCGCTTGCTTGCGGCATAGGGCGAGATCGGCCGGCCTTCGTCGCCTTCCTTCTTCGGACTCGTGGGAGAGTCGCCGTAGACGGCGCTGGAGGACGCGTAGACGAAGCTGCTCACGCGGGCCCCGCGGGCCGCGACCATCATGTTCAGGTGACCGGTGACGTTGACCTCGTTGGTCGTGAGCGGATCGTCGATCGAGCGCGGCACTGAGCCGATCGCGGCCTGGTGCAGCACCCGCGTCACGCCGGCACACGCCCGCCGGCAGTCGTCCGGGTCACGGATGTCGCCATCGATCAGCCGGAAACGGTCGCGCTGGTGGCCGGTCAGGGATGACAGGACGTCGTCGACGTTCTCGCGCTTGCCGGTGGCGAAGTTATCCAGGCCCACCACCTCCTCGCCGACACGCAACAGCGCCTCGACGAGGTGCGAGCCAATGAAGCCGGCCGCGCCGGTAACCAGCCACTTCTCCGCCATGAGCGTCACTATCACCCGCTTCGGGATTTGGCGTCAACGAGGACGGCAGGGGACCGCCACGTGGATTTCTTCTATGGAAACGGCGACTCGCGGCGAGTAACGTCAGCAAGGTCAGCACTTGCTGATGCTCAGGAGGGTATTGGCATGTCCGTCACGATCAGCATCTCAAAACGTCTGGCCGCCGCGGCCCTGGGAATCGCTATGGCCGGTCTGCTGGCAATCGGCGGAGCCGTGTTGGCGATTGAGTACCCCGCCGACGTTCCGGATACGTGTCTAGCTGAGCTGAGCTCGGGAATGACGGCAATTCCGGCCGGCGGATCCACTTCGGCCCTGAAGCTAGACGAGTTCGACCCAAACACTGGCGGATGCAACCGCAGAGTGACGACAGCTGTCGCCATCCTCAACACTCATGTGAAGGGACTTCACGTCGAGGCAGTGACGATTCACAACCAAGGCAAGGAGCTGCGCTTTCACCTCAACAAGAAGTCACCGGTGCCCGTCGTCGTGGCGTTCGAGTTCCGCTCGGCGCCGCAGTTCTCATTTGAGGGTTGCAGCGAGGGTGGCCCCGTAATCACGTGCTCCGAGGGCGACGGCGACGGCGACGGTGGCACAGAGGGTGGCGGGACCGAAGGCGGAGGCACAGAGGGCGGAGGCTAAGGCACCGGCCCGCGCTGCAGGGTGGGGAGTCGCCTATCATCGGCGGCGGTGAGCGCCTCCTCCCCTCCTCCAATGCCGCTGCCCGGTGCCTGCCTGTGGTTCACGGGGCTATCCGGCTCGGGCAAGTCGACGACCGCGCGGGTGGTCGCGGCTGAGCTCGAGCGCCGCGGCCGGGTGGTGACGATGCTCGACGGTGACGTGGTGCGGACCCACCTGTCGCGCGGGCTGGGCTTCAGCCGCGAGGATCGGGACGAGAACGTGCGCCGCGTGGCGTTCGTCGCGGCCGAGGTCGTGCGCCATGGCGGCCTGGTCGTGTGCGCGCTGGTGTCGCCCTACCGCGGGACGCGGGCGGAGGCGCGGGCGATGGTCGGCGAGCGCCACTTCGTCGAGGTCTTCGTGGACACGCCGCTCGAGGTGGTCATGGAGCGTGATGTCAAGGGGCTCTACGCCGCCGCCCACCGCGGCGAGGTCGAGAAGATGACCGGTCTCGCAGATCCGTACGAGCCGCCCGAGTCGCCCGAGATCCGCCTCGAGACCGTGGGCGTCGAGGTGACCGACAACGCCCGGCGCGTGCTTACCTACCTGGAGGAGCGAGGCTTCCTCGCCCCTGCCGGCTGATGCGCCTCGGTCTGGGGATGGGCCGCTGGGCGGCGTTGCTGCTGGGGCTGAGCCTCGTCGTCGCCGGCTGCGATGCCGCCACGCCGACACCCACGCCCGAGCTGACGCCATCACCGACAGCCACGCTCGCCGGCACTCCGACCGCCTCGCCGCAGCCCACGCCGACTGCGCCGCCGACGCCCACCGCCCCACCAATCGCCTCGCCGACCCCTACGCTGACGCCGCCGCCCCCACCGGAGGGGCTGGTCGTCGAGCGGACGCTGCCGTATGCCACGGCCGGGGAATGCGGTGAGCGGCTGCGTGTCTGCCAGCAGTTCGTCGACGTCTATCGGCCCGCGGCAGGCACGGGCCCGTGGCCGGTGGCGGTGATGATCCACGGCCGGCCGCGCGCGCCGCGCGACATGGCGCCTCTGGCCGAGGTCGTGGCCCGTGCCGGCGCGGTCGTCTACAACGTCGACTACCGAGGGGTGCGGCCGGTCGGTCCGGGCTGGCCGGAGGCGCCCGAGGACATCGCCTGCGCGATGCGCTACGCCCGAGCCACGGCCGCCCAGTACGGCGGCGACCCGACGACGCTGGTGCTCGTCGGCCACTCTTACGGCGGCTATCTCGGCCCCCTGGTCGCGCTCGCCGGCGACGAGTTCGACGGCGACTGCCTCTACGCTGCGGAGGACCTGTCCGCGCTGCCGACCGGGTTCGTGGGCATCGCCGGCAACTACGTCGTCGAGCCGGCGCCGGTCTGGAACCGCTGGTACCGGGGCAACCCGCGCCAGCAGCCCGAGGCGTGGCGGATGGGCGAGTTCCGCAACCACATCGGCAAGAACCCGCAGCTGCGCGTGCGGATCATCCACGAGCGCGGCGACCCGATCATCCCGCCCCGCCAGCCGCGCCAGTTCTATCGCGCACTCCGCGACGCGGGCTATGACGTGACGCTGACGATCATCAGCGGCAAGGAGCACTTTGCGCTGCTGGATCCGTCCGGTAAGGGCGCGCTCGTCGTGCCACTGATCCTGGAGCTGCTGGGGCTGGAGGAGTGAGGCTCGCCGAACGCGTCGAGGTGGCAGCCACCTGCGACCCGTCATATGTGCTCGGTGCGGCTCCTTATGCGGATGCGGCGCCGGCGTGACCTGCATTGGTTGTTACGTGCCCGCGCGCTTGACCGCGAGCCGAGCACGGCCGAGGCCTGAGCAAGGCTCTACCCGGCCGGCCGCGCATCCACAGCGGGCCGCGGCACCCGCGTAAGGTGCTCCATGCGACGCAGACGACGGATCAGCGCGCGGTCAGCGCGACGTGGTGAGCGCGACGTAAGCGGTTGCAAAGCGCGCCGGAAGCGGGCGGAGGCACGCTGGGTGCATGGACCGCTATCGACTGGGGCGACTGCATCGCGCGCTGCGACAGCGAGCGCACAAGACACAGCGGGAGCATGCCGCCACCTGTGGAGTCTCGCCTCGGGTGGTCATGCGGCTCGAGGCAGGCGACATCGAGAGGCTGAGCGTGGGCGACGTGATCGGGCTGTTCTCCGCGCTCGGCGCCGACGTGGACATCCTGGCCCGCTATCGCGGTGCCGCGGCCGATCGGCTGCTCGACGAGCTGCACGCGCGACTTGTGGGTCAGGCCGTCGAGGTGCTGCACGACTACGAATGGGTGTCACACCTGGAGGTCTCGTACTCGAGCTTCGGCGACCGGGGCTCGATCGACGTCATCGCCTACCACCCGCAGCGCCGCGCGCTGTGCGTCATCGAGGTCAAGTCGGAGCTCGGTGCCATCGAGGGCACGCTGCGGCCCCTTGACGTCAAGGCACGCCTGGCGGCCGAGATCGGCCGAGAGCGCTTCGGCTGGCGACCGGTCACGATTGGGCGAATCCTGATCCTGCCCGAGCAGCGGACGGCTCGCCGGCAGGTCGAGCGCCACGGCGCGGTGCTCGGGGCGGCGCTGCCAATGAGATCGCGCGCGCTGCGGACGTGGCTGCGAGATCCCGTCGGCGGTATCGCCGGGATCTGGTTCCTGACCGAGCGACAGGGGAGCGGCGAACGGCGCAATCCCTCAGCCGTGCAGCGCGTCAGGAAGTCCCCGCCACTGAGGGCCGCGTGAACCGGCAGAAGTGCCGCTGACTGGCCCTTACGCCGGTCGCGGCCACCCTACATCCTCGTGCACAGGCTGGGTCACGCTCACTTGCGAGCCTGAGCGGGGGCGAGTCGGCCGCGAGCGGGTGCCTGAGCCGCGTAAGGTGCTCACCGCGGCTCAGATGACGGATCAGCGGCCGTGCCCCCGAAGTAGCTCCGGCCCGCGCCCGACCCGGGCCCGGCCAAGGGGCATCGGGAAATTGACCGGCATGGGATATTGCGCAGCAGGAGGTTGAGGGGATGGACCTCATGCGCGCCACCCGCGCCCGCCGGACAGTCACCCGGCACGCGCGCTGGGCACGGCTGACAGCTGCGATCCTTGCGGCTGCGCTGATCGGGCTGGTTCCAGGACCGGCGGCAAGCCCGCGTCCGGCGCTGGCGGCGACTGCCTGCATCGGCCCTTGGCAAGCCATCGACTTCCCACCGGCGCTGAGCGCGATGGAGCCGCAGGCTGCGGCATCGCTGAACGGCAAGCCGGCGTGGGTGGTGGGCCTGTCTTCAGCGAGGCTGGCCAAGCGCCGGCCAATGATCGGTGCCTGGACCGGCACGGGCTGGCGCGACGTGGCCGTCCCGTGGACCTCGTACGCCGTCCTGCGCGCAATCGAGGCTTCCAGCGCCAGCAACGCCTGGACCGTCGGGTCGATCGGAACCTACACTCGCTGGCCCATCGCCGGCCGCTGGAACGGCACGAGCTGGAAAGCCATCAAAGTCCCGCGGCCCAGTGGCCAGCTGGCCACCTTCGTGGACCTCGCGATGGTCAGCCCGAGCAGCATCTGGGCAGTTGGCACGCGTCTCCAGAAGGGCCTGTTCAAGCCGCTCGCGATGCGGCGTGCGAGCGGCTCCTGGCGCACATCGAGCCCGTCGCTGCCGGCTGGCGCGGAAGGATCACTGACGGATGTCACCCGCGCGCCCAACGGCAAGATCTGGGCCGCTGGCTGGAGAACAGGCGCCGACGGCGAGGCACGCGCGTGGATCGTGTCCCGTACCACCAGCGGCTGGCAGGAGGCGTCAGTCAGCGGCGTGCCCAGCGGCCGTGCCGCGATCCTGGACGTGGCCTTCCGCACCGCCAGCGACGGCGTGGCGGTTGGGTTCGTCGACCGCGCGGGCGGATACCTGCCGCTGCTGCTGCGCTGGAACGGCTCGGCCTGGTCCGCTGAGAGCCTGCCCTGGGAGGATCGCTCGATCATCTTGACCTCAGCCCAGATCGCGGCTAACGGCCAGCTGACGCTCAGCGGCATGGAGCTCGACGTCATGCGCCGCGACATCCTGGCCGTGTCCGGCTCGTCCGGCTGGACGATCAACAGCATCTCGCCGGGCACACCGAACCGGGCCCAGATGATGGGCACGGCCGCGCTCTCCGCCGGTGCCGTGGCCGTCGGCTACCTGGAGGACCGCCCGATCTCTGCCATTACCTGCCCGGGCGGGGCAAGCAGCGCGGGGCGCTCCGTGACCGGAGAGCGGCAGCGCCCGACCGCGCACGGGCCCGCCGACCACCCCGATCACGACGAGAGCCGCGTCGACATCCAGGCGCAGCGCCCCATTCGCGACACGCTCAGCGTGCGGCCGCAGTCCATCGCTGGCGTGACCGCCCTCGACAAGACCGCCGACGCAGGGCTGTCAGCGATCAACTATCCCACCTGGGGCGGCGTCGTCGCCGACTTCAACGGCGACACCCACGACGACCTCTATGTTGGGCTCCACTTCCAGCAGGCCCCGCAGATCATGCTCAACAGCCCGACGGGCGTCTTCAGCCCGCTGGCCGGTAGCCTGTCCAAGCACGACCGCCACCGCTGCTCGGCCGCCGACGTCAACGCGGACAGCACGGTCGACCTCTACTGCACGATCGGTGTCAACAAGGGCACGAGCAACACCCCTAACGAGCTGCTGCTCTCCCCGGGCGCCGGCGGCGGCACGATCGCGACCCGCCAGCGCGGCGTGCTCGACGGCTACGGCCGAGGTCGCGACGCCATCTTCCTCAACCTCGACGGCGACGCCTATCCGGACCTGTACGTGATCAACGAGCCGTCGCGCTCGGACGGGATGTGGAGCTCGAACCGGCTGTACCGCAACGTTGGCGGGACTCACTTCGAGGCGGCTGCCAGCTGGGGCGTCGACCATTCGATGGGCGGCCTGTGTGCCAAAGCTGCCGATCTCGACGGCGACGCGGACGATGAGCTTTTGCTGTGTACGGGCGAGCCATACGGCACGCTCACCCAGGGCCTGCGCGTGTTCATGAACGAGGACGGCAGGTTTGTCGACCGCACCGCGGCGCTAGGCATCAGCCCGTTCTTCGATCGTGACGTGGAGGTGGCCGACTTCAACGGCGACGGCCTCATGGACATTGCCCAGCTGAGTGGCAAGCTGCTGCGCGTCTCGCTGCGCACGGCCGGCGGCTCGTATGTCAACGCCTTCGAGCTGCCCCTGACCGCGGCCGTGGCGATGGCCGTCGGCGACGTCAGCGGCGACGGCCGGCCGGACATCTACATCGCTCGGCGTACGGTGGGCAATGCCGGCCACCTGATGCTCGTCAATAACGGCAGCGCCACCGGCTTCACCTCGGTCGCCATCCCGCAGCCGGGCGCGGGCAACGCTGACGATGTGCTGGCGATCGATTGGGACCACAACGGCCGCATGGACTTCGTGACGATCAACGGCTGGAACAGAGCCGGGCCGGTGAAGCTGACTGCGTTCTACCCCTGATGCGGGATCGGGGTGCGCGGCCAGGCCCTCGCTACATCATCACCAGGCCGCCGTCGACGGCGAGCACCTGGCCGGTGATGTAGGCCGCCTCATCTGACGCCAGGAAGCAGACGGCGTTCGCGATCTCCTCGGGCGTGCCGAATCGGCCGAGCGGCGTGCGCTCGCGGATCTGGGCCTGCAGGTCCTCGGACAGATCCTGGGTGAGCTCGGTCAAGACGAATCCGGGGGCGACGGCATTGACCGTGATGCCACGCGAGGCGAGCTCGCGGGCGGCCGCCTTGGTCAGCCCGATCAGCCCGGCCTTGGCCGACGAGTAGTTGGCCTGGCCCATCTGGCCCGCCTGGCCGGACACGCTGGTGATGTTGACGATGCGGCCACCCTTGGCGCGCAGCATCGGGCGGGTCACGGCCTTGAGCGTCCAGAACGCGCCGAACAGGTTCGTCTCGAGCACGTCGCGCCAGTCCTCGGCGCTCATGCGCATGATCAGGTCGTCGCGCGTGATGCCGGCGTTGTTGACCAGGATGTCGACCTTGCCCAAGGCGTCGAGCGCGGCCTTGACCAGCGCCTCCGCCGATTCCTGCTGGGTCACGTCAGCCTGGACGGCCAGCGCGCGCCGGCCTAGCGCCTCGATCTCCTGGACGGTCGCGTCCGCCGCCGCCGAGTTGCCGCGGTAGCTGAAGCAGACGTCCGCGCCCTGCTGCGCCAGGCGCAGCGCAATTGCCTTGCCGATACCCCTCGAGCCGCCGGTGACGACGGCCGACTTGCCACTCAGGTCGATCATTGGCGCACGGCCTTGGCGATCATGAGCGACTCAAGGTCGTAGCGGGCGGCCACGCCAGGTTGGCACACCAGGTAGTTTCGCCCCGCGTCACTTTGCCCGGCCATACCGTCAACACGCTCGATCCCGCGCCGTTCGTCAATCCGGTAGGCCTCGTAATCGAGCGGCTTCAATAGCGACCACACCTCGTTCGCTGCTTCGTTCGACAGCACTTCTATCAGTATGGTCGGACGACCACGACTGAGCTGTTCGCCCATGCCGCGCAACGCGGCCGGCTCGTGTCCCTCGATGTCAATCTTGAGCAGATCGATGGCGTCTATCCCGTGATCAGCGCAGTAATCGTCGAGGCGCGTGACCCGGACTTCGTGCCGCACTACTTTACCCTTGCCCTCCGGGGCATGATCAAGACTGGCCACGGAAAAGTCATCGGGTTGCGCGTCGTACAGGGTTGCCACGCCGGTCCGATCTGACACCGCGAGCTGCTCGGCGTCGATCTCGAACCCGTTGAGTCGGACGTTTTCGACCAATCGACGGTGCATGCGCTCCAGTGGCTCAAAGGCGACAACGTGGGCCCTGGGCGCCAACGTCTTGGCAGCCAGCGCATAGATGCCGACGTTTCCTCCGATGTCAACGATGGTATTCGCATGCGGAGCCGCGGAGGCCCAAACACGCAGCGATGTCGCCTCCCATCCGCGACCGTATCCCCGCCAGAAGAGTTCGTTGGCAAGTCTGCCGGCCGTCAGCTGGAAACTGTGTGCCGGGTCAATCGCCACCGTAATGACGCCGTCGAACCGGATCAGACGCTGAACCGGCCTCGGCAGCGGGAGGGGCCGCAACGCCATCGCGAGCTGGCGTTTGAAAGGCACCCATTGGTAGGCCGATTGCGCTGCCCGCTTGAGGTGCCTTCGCGTTAGGTGACTGCCCCTTGCGCTCATGCCGCCCACCTCGAACCCTGCACGCCACCGGGCCAGATCAGGTTGTCACGCGTGACGCCGGCGTTGTTGACCCGAGTCTAGCGGCCGTAGACCGGCGCGCGTCCGTTGGCCTCCCGCCTGGACCCCTAGTCGAGATCGTTCCGCTCATGCGAAATGGTCGTCGGCGCCCATGGCGTCAGCGGCGGCGCAAACTGGCGCCCCACCTCAGTGCCGGCGAGCCAGGCCGTGATCTGTCCCAGTCGCACCGGGTCGATGTAGTACACGACCGAGCGGCGGTCGACGTAGCCGCGTCGGGACGTGATGAGCCCCGCCCTTGCGAGGAGCCGCAGCTGACGGGTGGTCGCAGGCCGGCTCAGGCCGATCTCATCGGCCAGCTTCGAAGGGCGGCGGTGGCTCAAGGCCAGCAGGGCAACGATCCGTCGCCGCGTCGGGTCAGCTAGGAGCTCGATTCCGGCCCCGTTCCGTTTGGGCATCTCGCAGGCATGGTCGTCGCCTGCCCTTCACACCGGCTTAAGCGACCGACAGCTACGATCGTTCCGCCTGCTTGGAACGATCGCGATTCGGCCCACCAGGGCGCGGTGAGGGCGCTCGGCCGCGGCCCGACCGCGTGATGGCACGTCGCGCATGGCATGATCCGCCGGTGCACACGAGGATCTGCTGAGTGCGCGTCGGCATGACGTTCGGGACGTTCGACCTGCTGCACATCGGTCACGTCAGCATCCTCGAACGGTCCAAGGCGCAGTGCGACTACCTGGTGGTGGGCGTCTCGACCGACCAGCTCAACTTCTCCAAGAAGGGCGCCAAGCCGGTCTACTCGGAGCAGGAGCGCGTCAAGATCGTCTCCAGCCTGCGCGTGGTCGACTTCGTCTTCCTCGAGGAGTCGCTCGAGAAGAAGGCCGACTACATCCGCCAGTTTCGCGCCGACGTGCTGATCATGGGTGACGATTGGGCCGGTCGCTTCGACCACTTGCGCGAGCTGTGCGAGGTCGTCTATCTGCCTCGAACGCCACACATCTCGACGACGCAGGTCGTGGCCGAGATCTTCTCTCGCCGCTGATCGCCGAGTGCCTGATCGAACGAACGGCGGCGGGCCGCGGCCACGCTCCGGCACGACAATGGCCGTCATCAGCGGCCGTTCGTCGCGCGCAATCCTGCGCGGCGGGCTCGCCAGCGTCGCCAGGCTTCCGGCGCTTGCGTCATCCCGGCTGGGCCGCCGCGACCCGCGACTGTGGGTGACGGGCAACATCCATGGGCTCACTGACAGCCCTCGCTACCTTGCCGAGCACGTACACCACGAGCGGCCTGACGTCCGGGTCCACTGGATCGCCGACAACGAAGCTGACCTGCGGGCCGCCCGTGCCGCTGGCCTGGACGCCTCGTTGCGCGGCTCGGCGCAGGGGCGACGCGTCCAGCGTCGCGCGGGCGTGGCGATCTTCACCCACGGCTTCCTCGACCTCGATCTGCCCTTGGTGTACGGCGCGTACCTCGTCTACCTGTGGCATGGCACGCCACTCAAGCGGATCGGACTTGACGTCGGCGGCAGCGGTCCGCAACGGGGGCGCCGGGTCCGTGCCGCCACACGGCTGGTCCGCTGGGCGCAGGCCCGTGCGTTCCGTGCGGTGCGCCTCTTCGTCGCTGCCAATGGGCTCGAGCAGGAACGATTCAGCAGCGCCTTCGCCGTGCCACGCGAGCGCATCCCGGTTCTTGGCTCGCCGCGCTTCGACGTCATCCGTGGCGGCCCGGCGTTCGAGCGCGTCGCCGGCACGAACCTTCGGGCAAGGCTCGGGCTGGCCGAGGGTGAACATGTCGTGCTCTGGCTGCCTACCCACCGCGTCGAGTACGGGGCTGAAGGCTGGCTGCCGCGGCTGGAGGAGGCGGTGCTCGAGCGGGCGCTTGCGGGTACGCGGGTCCGCATCGTGGCCAAGCCTCATCCGCTGACCGGCGAGGCTGTGCTGCGGCAGGCGCTACCCGAGCATCCGCGCGTCACCGTCCTGGGCAGCGGCGCGGAGGATGTCAACTGCCTGCTCCATATCGCGGACGAGCTCGTGACCGACTACTCGTCGGCGGTCTGCGACTTCGCGATCAGCGGCAAGCCAGTGCAGCTCTTCGCGCCTGATGTCGAGCGTTACGAGGGCGCGCGCGGCCTGTACGAGCCATACGGCACGCTCACCGGCGGGCGGCATCACGTCGAGTGGGCGTCGTTGCTCGAGGCGTTGGCTGCGGACAGTGCCGCGGCTCCCGGCGCGAGCGGCGCGGCGAACGTGCGGGCAGTGGCGGACTACTGCCGCCTCGAGCCGCGCACGGACGTCTGCGCGCGGGTGACCGACACGATTCTGGCAGCCGTCAGCCGCTGAGCTGGTCAGCCCGGCTCGACGAAGGGGCAGGCGGCCAGGAGGGCCTGCTGGTCGAACTCGATCGGTCGGTCGTCGTAATCAAGGCGGTTGAGCATCTCGGCGGTCAAGATCGGCGCATCGAACGGGATCGCCTGCGGCCGGCGCAGCTTGTTGACGCTGGCGAAGTAGTCGTAGAACTTGAACTCGAGCCCCTTGGGTGTGGTCGAAGGGAGCCATGCCGAGGGGAGGCCGTATGCATCGGCCAGCACCAGGCCATGCAGCGAGCTGGCCAGGATGCGCTCGCATGACAGGATGTCGCGGAGCACGGCCTCCACGTCAGAGCTACCCATGTCGATGACCTTGACCGACCCGTCAGTCTCGCTCGTGAAGCTCGGCTTCTCGCGCCACCGGCGCACCACGCCGACCCGATAGCGCTTGGGCAGGGTCGGGTTGAAGACGAGCGGCATCAGCAGCGCCGGGTCGCCGTAGACCTCCGGGCAGGCAATGCCCTGGATGCGCAGCATGTTTCGCGTCAGCGGGCCGCGGACGGCACGCCAGTCGGCGCGCGGATGCAGGTGGCCGAGCTCAGTGCCGAACGCGCCCGAGCCCCATACGAGGGAGGCTTCATCGGCCCGCGAGACGATCGAGCCGATCGCAAGGTAGGAGAACTGCGGCCTGCGACCCCGCAGCAGCTGGCGAGCGCGGTGCCGAATGGACGTCCGCGGACGCTTGTCCACCAGCCGGACGGGGAGCCCGGTCATGCGCTCGACGAGGAACGGAGAGAGCAGGTCGCCGATGTTCGGCGTGTTGACCCACCACGTGAGCGGGATGGCGCCATCGACGAGCGCGAGGCTGGACGCGGGACGGAAGCTGTTCGGCGGCTGGGGCTCGGTCACCGCGCGGAGTCTAGCGCTAAGCCGCGGCCGATAAGCGGGCGCTAAGTGACAGCGCCGACGATGGCGCCATGGACGCTCATCGCCTCGGCCGGCTGCATCGGCTGCTGCGGCAGCGGGCCGGCATGACCCAGACGGAGCTCGCGGCGCGGGCCGGGGTCGCCCGGTGGATCGTCGTCCGGCTGGAGGCCGGAGGCGCAGAAGAGCTGCGCATCGGCGATGTCGCGCGCTGCTTCGCTGCGCTCGGTGGCCGGCTGGACGTTCGCGCCTGGTATGGCGGCGCGGCCGCTGACCGGCTGCTCGACGAGGTGCATGCGCTGGTCGTCGGCGCTCTGCAGGGGGTGCTGGTGAGGCACGCCTGGCAGGTCCATCCCGAGGTCACCTACTCCGAGTTTGGGGAGCGCGGCTCGATTGACCTGCTTGGCTGGCATCCGCCGACCCGCGCGTTGATGATCAGCGAGGTCAAGTCGGAGATCGGGTCCGTGGAGGGAACGCTGCGGCCGTTCGATGCCAAGTGCCGCCTGACCGTCAAGGTCGCGCGCGAGCGCTTCGGGTGGCAGCCGGCGATCATCGGTCGGATGCTCGTTCTGCCGGACGAGCGGACTGTTCGGCGGTCCGTGGAGCGGCATGCCGCCGTGCTGTACGGCGCCCTGCCGGCACGGTCGCGGGCGTTGCGCAGCTGGGTCTCGCAGCCGGCCGGCAACATCGCCGGCATCTGGTTCCTGACAATTGGCCAGCCGGCCAACGTTACGCGCAATCCGTCAGCGGTTCGGCGCGTCCGCCGGCGCGGTCCACGCTCAGGAAGTACGCCATGAGCTCGTCAGGGGCTGGTTTTGACACGCGCGAGGCGCATACGGTTGATGGGCTGAGCAGATGTCAGGAATTCGACCGCTTCCGGGCCAGATGGGTGGGTTAGTGTCGCCCCGCTGAGCAGATGTCAGGAACTCGCCACGCGACGCTATAGCCGCCGCTCAAGCCACCGGGTCGGGCTCGCCGGGAACGACATCGTCGAGCGGCACGGGCGGGCCGCCGCCACCCTCGAGGACGTGGCGCAGCCGTTCGGGGATCGGATCGACGGAGCTCCAATCCATCGGCTCGCGCACGGACGCCACCGGCTCCACGGCGGCGGCCCGGGCACCCAGCGCCGGATCGGCCGTCCACTCCAGCGCGATCGCGCCCGAGGTCAGCCCCGCGCCAAAGGCCACCAGTACGACCTTGTCGCCAACCTTGATGCGGCCCATGTCGACCGCTTCGGCAAGGGCGATGGGGACCGACGCCGCCGAGGTGTTGCCGTAGCGATCGACGTTGACGAACATCTTGTCCATCGGCAGGTTGAGCCCCTTGGCGACCGACTCGATGATCCTGACGTTGGCCTGGTGCGGGATGAACAGGTCGATCTCTGACGGGTCCCAGCCGGCGCGCGAGATGGCCGTCAGCGCGGACGAAGCCAGCGTCTTGGTCGCGTAGCGGTACGTCTCCCGGCCTTCCATGCGCACGAAGTGCTCGCCGCGGGCGAGCGTCTGGCCGCTGGCCGGCGAGCGTGCGCCGCCCGACGGCAGCCAGATCATGTACGCGCCGTCAGGGTCGGTCGTCAGCTCCAGGCCCTGCAGGCCGCCGCCTTCTTCGTCCGAGGCTGACAGCACGACCGCGCCCGCGCCGTCGCCAAAGAGGATGCACGTCGAGCGATCAGAGAAGTCGAGGAAGCGCGACAGCGTCTCGGCGCCAATGACCAGGGCATGCCGGAACGTCCCCGCGCGCAGGTACGCATCGGCCGAGGAGTAGGCGTAGACGAAGCCAGAGCAGGCGGCCATGACGTCCATCGCGGCCGCCGTCGTGTTGCCGATCGCCTCCTTGACCAGCGCGCCCGTCGAGGGCATCCAGTAGTCAGGCGTGAGCGTGGCGACCAGGATCACGTCGATGTCGTCCGGCTCGAGGCCGGCGACGGCAATCGCCCGCTTGCCGGCGATCGCTGACAGCGTGGCCGTGGTCTCGTTGGCGGCGGCCACCCGGCGCTCGCGAATGCCCGTGCGCTGGACGATCCACTCGTCATTGGTGTCGACCACGCGCTCGAGGTCGGCATTGGTCAGCCGCCTCTCCGGCGCGTACATCCCCCAGCCGGTTACCCGGACGCTGCGCGGCCGCTGGCCGCCTGCCCTCGTCATGCTGGCTCGACCTCGATCAACGGTTGCTTTGCCTTGACCAGCGCGCCGCTCTCGACGCAGATGCGCGCGACCCGGCCGGTCGCATCGCTCTTGATCTCGTTGAACAGCTTCATAGCCTCAATCAGCCCAATCACCTGCCCCGTCTGGACGTGGCCGCCCTCGCGGATGTATGGCTCAGCGCCGGGCGAGGGTGAGCCGTAGTACAGGCCGGTCAGCGGCGCCAGCACGGGATGATTGCGCGACGAAGGCGGCGCCGGCTGTGCCGCCGTCGGCGCCTCGTCGGCTGCCGGTCCGGCCACGGCCGGGGCCGCCGTGACGAGCACCTGCTCGCCGGCTAGCGCCGCCGGCGTGCGCAGCACCAGCGCCGTGCCGCCGGCCTCGACCTCGATCTCGCTCAGGTCGGACCGCTCGAGCAGACCCTCCAGTCGATCGATCAGCTCGAGCAGCTGCTTGGCCTCAGGCGACAGGTGCTCCTCCCCTGCCACGCCGCTCAGTCCTCCCATCGACGCAGCACGAGCGCCGAGTTCTGGCCGCCAAAGCCGAAGGCGTTGACCAGCGCCGTCCGGACCTCGCGCCGGCGCGCCTCGCGCGGCGTGCAGTCGAGGTCACCAACCGCCGGTGACGGATCCTCGAGGTTGATCGTTGGCGGGACGCAGCCGTCGCGCATCGCGCAGATCGTGGCCACCGCGCCGATGCCGCCCGCGGCCCCGAGCGTATGCCCGATCGACGACTTGGTGGCGGTGATGCTGATCTTGGGCGCGTGCTCGCCGAAGACGGCGCGGAAGCCGGCGAGCTCGGCCGGGTCGCCTTCCGGGGTCGAGGTGGCGTGGGCGTTGATGTGATCGATCTCGCTTGGCGCCATGCCAGCCTTCTCGAGCGCGCGGCGCGCCGCCCGGGCGCCACCGGCGCCGCCCTCGGCGGGCAGGGTGATGTGCGACGCATCGGCGGTCGCGCCGTAGCCGGCCACCTCGGCCAGGATCGGCGCCCCACGCCGGCGAGCGTGCTCCAGCTCCTCGAGCACGAGCACGGCCCCGCCCTCCGCGATGACGAAGCCGTCGCGACCTTCGTCGAACGGCCGCGAGGCTCCGGCCGGATTGTCGTTGCGCGTCGAGAGCGCACGCATCGCGGCGAATGCACCAACGAACGCCTCGGTGACCGGCGCCTCCGCGCCGCCGGCGAGCATCAGGTCCGCATCTCCGCGGATGATCGTCTCGGTCGCCTCGCCGATCGAGTGGCCGGCCGTCGCGCAGGCGCTGACCGGTGCCCAGTTCGGGCCGCGCAGGTTGAACGTGATCGCCGCCTGGCCCGTGCCGATGTTGGCGATGATCATCGGGATGAAGAACGGCGACAGCCGATCGGGCCCGCGCGTCGCGAGCGTGCCGAACTGGTCCATCATCGTCGTCGAGCCACCAATGCCCGAGCCGATGATCGCGCCCGCCCGCTCAGACATCGCATCGTCCAGCCGCTCGGGCAGCCCGGCGCTGGCCATCGCCTCCCGGCCGGCGACGAGCATCAGCTGGGTGTAGCGGTCGTTGCGCCGGACATCCTTGCGGTCGAGCACGGCGGATGGGTCGAAGTCGACCACTTCGCCGGCGACCCGCGAGTCGACTCGCGACGGGTCAAAGCCCTGGATGGTGCGCACGCCCGATTCGCCCGCCACCAGCCGCCGCCAGAACGTCTCGACGTCGTTGCCCAGCGGCGTCACAGCGCCCATGCCGGTGACGACCACGCGTCGGCGGGTGGAGGCGCTGCCAGTCACCGGATGAACCTGCCCGTGCGGATCGTCGCGGCACGGTAGACGTCGCCGGTCAGGCCACGCTCGGCGACCTCCTCTGACGCGGCCTGCGCGTCGTACGCCGGCCGGAACAGCTCAGCCGCTGGCGTCCCCTCGTCGTCAACGCTGAGCAGCGCCCAGCAGGCTGACGGCTCGCCGTCGAACGCGTAGCCGCACGAGCCCGGGTTGACGATCAGCCGTGCACCAAGCTCGCGCGTCTCGGCCACGTGGGTATGGCCGCAAACGATCACGCGCGCGTCGGTGCGCGTGACCCGCTCGACGGTGATCGACGCGTCAAGGTCGGCCGGCAGGCCGTTGGTCTGGCTGCCCGGCGAGCCGTGGCAGAGGAGGACCATCAGCCCGTCCACGTCGACGCGCCGCTCCCACGGCAGCCGGCGCAGGTAGTCGAGCTCGTCGTCAGCCAGCTGGTCGTGCGCCCACTCCGCGGCGGCTCGATGGCCGGCCGGGACGTCGTCGAGCCACGGGAAGGCGGCGGCGTAATCGAAGTCGGCGACGGCGAGGTCAGTGTTGCCCTGGATGACGATCGCGCCCTCGGCTTCCAGCTCGCGCACGCGGCGCACTGATTCCGCCGGCCGCGGGCCGTTGAGCACGAGGTCGCCGGTGATCAGAAGCACGTCCGGCTTGTGGCGCTTGATGTCCTTCAGCGCGGCCTCGAGCGCCGCCAGGTTGCCGTGGATGTCGCCCAGCAGCGCAGCCTTCCAGGTCATCGCAGCACGCCCGCAGGCGGGATGACGAACGACAGCAGCGCCTCGCAGGCAACGTCGCCATCGACGCTGGCGACGGCACGGCCCTTGCCGAAGCGCCGGCCGAGCTTCTCCATCGTCACCTCCAGGCTCAGCCGATCACCCGGCTGGACGACGCGCTTGAAGCGGCACTCCTCGATGCCCGCGAACAGCCCGATCCGATCGCCGAAGCCCTCCTGCTGGGCGACGTAGACGGCCATCGTCTGGGCCAGCGCCTCGACCTGGATCACGCCCGGCATCACCGGCAGGCCGGGGAAGTGGCCCTGGAAGAACCACTCGCCCGCCGTGACGCCCTTCTCGCCGCGGATGTACTGGCGCGACTGGTCGTACTCGACGATCCGATCGACGAGCAGGAACGGCCAGCGATGCGGGATCAGGCGCTCGATGTCGCGCGTTGTCAGCACCACGCCCGGCGAGCGCAGCGGGTCGGCAGCGGGCGGCTGGTCAGTCATTCGGCTCCTTCTAGGCGGCGCGGGCGGCCGCCAGGAAGGCGGCACTGCCCACGCGATCGAGCAGGTTGGTCGTGAACTGGCCGTCGATGAAGGTCTCATGGTCGAGCAGTGCCCGATGGAGCGGCACGTTGGTGACCAGGCCATCGACGATCAGCTCATCCAGGGCCACCCGGCTGCGGGCGATCGCGGTCGCCCGATCAGGCCCCCACACGACCAGCTTGCCGAGCAGCGAATCGTAGTACGGCGGCACCTCGTAGCCGCTGTACAGGTGGCTGTCCATGCGCACGCCGGGGCCGCCCGGCGGCAGGTAGCGCTCGACCGTGCCGGCCTGCGGCCGGAAGTCGTGCTCGGTGTCCTCGGCGTTGATCCGGAACTCGATGGCGTGGCCGCGCAGGCTGACGTCCTGCTGGCTGTAGCCCAGCGGTTCGCCGGCGGCGATGCGGATCTGCTCGGCGACGAGGTCGATGCCGGACAGCATCTCGCTGACCGGATGCTCGACCTGGATGCGGCAGTTGATCTCGATGAAGTAGTAGTTGCCCGCGCTGTCGAGCAGGAACTCGAGTGTGCCCAGGTTCTCGTAGCCGGCGGCGATGACGGCCGCCAGCGCGCCCTCGCACAGGGCCTGCCGCTGGGCCTCGCCAAGAGCCGGGCTGCGCGCCTCCTCGATGATCTTCTGGTGGCGGCGCTGGACCGAGCAGTCGCGCTCGCCCACATGGACGCCGTTGCCGTAGCGGTCGACGACGACTTGGACCTCGACGTGGCGGTTGTCCTCGAGCCACTTCTCGAGGTACAGCGAATCGTCGCCAAAGGCGGCCAGCGCCTCCGAGCGGCAGATCGTCAGCGCCTGCTGGAGCTCGCGCGGCGAGCGGACCATGCGCATTCCCTTGCCCCCGCCGCCGGCTGATGGCTTGATCAGCACCGGGTAGCCGATCCGCTCAGCCTCTGACAGCCCGTGGCTGTCGTCGCGCAGCATCGGCGAGCCGGGGATCGTGGGCAGGCCATGCTTGGCCAGCAGCGTCCGCGTGCCGGCCTTGCTGGCGAAGCGCTCGAGCACCTCCGCCGGCGGCCCGATGAAGGTCATTCCGTGGGCGCGCGTCTGCTCGGCGAACGTGTCGTCCTCGGACAGAAAGCCGTAGCCCGGGTGGATCGCCTCGCAGCCTGAGAGCACCGCGGCCGACAGCAGCGCCGGCGCCGAAAGGTAGCTGCGCCGCGCCTCCGGCGGCCCGATGCAGATAGCCTCGTCCGCCAGCTGCACCGCCCGCGTGTCACGGTCCGCCTCCGAGTACGCCACCACGGCACCGATGCCCAGGGTGTGGCAGGCACGCACGACGCGCAGCGCTATCTCGCCGCGGTTGGCGATCAGGATCTTGCTGAACATCAGGCCGCCGTCCAAGGGGCCCACGCTGGGCCCATCAAGGCCGGCCCTCAGGCTCCAGCCGGGCGAGCGGCTGGCCGTACTCGACGGCTTCGCCGGCCTCCGCGGCCAGGACGGCAAGGATGCCGTTCTCGGGCACGACCACGTCGTGCCGCACGCCCAGCACATCGACATGGCCGAGCAGGTCGCCGGCACGCACGCTGGCCCCCACCGACAGCCCGTCGCGCGGCTGGTAATAGCCAACGCCGGGCGAGGTGATCGCCAGCCGGCCACGCTCGCGCCGGGCGTGCTCGGCGGCCTGCTCGCCAGCGGCTCCGTGGCTCTCTGGCTTGCGCTCCGCCCACGGGGCGGGCGCCGAGCGCGTCCCGCGCCCCGCGCTCGGGTGACCGGCTGATTCGTCCGCCGGCCCGGCCCCGTTGCCGTTCCGGCGCAGGCGCACGCGCCAGTCGTCCTGGCGCACCTCGATCTCGCCCAGGCCGCTCGCGCCGAGGCGGGCGATGAGCACCGGCAGCAGCTCGTCAGCCAGGCGCGCGATCGTCTGGTGGCCGTCACGCTCGGCGGCTGTCGGCTGATTGGTCGTCGCGTCGTGATCGGGCGGCATCTAGACCTCCTCGCCGAGCGGCGGCTCTTCGCCCTCGGCGGCAGGGGGACGTGGGTTGCGGCCGTCGAGCAGCCCGCGCAGCCGATCGGCAATGCCCGGCCGCTCGGCACGCCCGCCGGCCGCAACCAGCGCGACCTCGGCGAACTCGCCCATCTGCCGGTAGCGACGGTAGCGCGCATCGACGAGCACCTGTCGATCGCGCCCGGCCAGCGTGTCGAGGTGGTGGACGATGCGCTCGCGCAGTCGGCGAGCAGTCTCATCGGGCTTCTCGTGGGCGCCCTCGGCGGGCTCGGGCACGACCTCGTCGATCACGCCCAGCTCGTGCTGGTCGGCGGCGGTCAGGCGCATCGCCACGGCCGCATCCTGCGATCGCTCCGGCGAGCGCCACAGGATGCTCGCGCAGCCCTCCGGGCTGATGACCGAATAGATCGCGTTCTCGAGCGCCAGCACGACGTCGCCGACGGCGATCGCCAGCGCCCCGCCGGAGCCGCCCTCGCCGGTGATGACCGTCACGATGGGCGTGCGCACGGCGCTCATGTGCATGATCGAGCGGGCAATCGCCTCAGCCACGCCGCGCTCTTCTGAGGCCGGCCCGGGGAACGCACCGGGCGTGTCGACGAAGGTGACGATCGGCAGGTGCAGGCGCTCGGCGAGCGCGAACAGACGCATCGCCTTGCGGTAGCCCTCCGGGTGGGGCATGCCGAAGTTGCGCCGGATGTTCTCGTCCGTCTCGGCGCCTTTCTGGTGGCCGACGAACACGACCCGCCTGCCGTCCAGCCGGCAGAAGCCGCCGACCAGCGCCGGGTCATCGCGGAAAAGCCGGTCGCCGTGCAGCTCGACCACGTCAGTGCCCATCGCCCGGACGAGCTCGAGGGTGTGCGGCCGGCGGACGTTGCGCGCCAGCTGGACGCGTGCCCAGACCTGTGCGCGTAGCTCGTCAGCGGCCGGAGCCTCGGCCTCGGGCTGAGCCTGGGCCTGCGCCTCAGCGGCCGCGTCAACCACGGCTGGGCTCCTTGCCGGCGAGCGACTCGAGGTAGGTCAGCGACCGCTCGAGCGCGCTGCCGCCGGCGCCGTTGGCCTCGACCTGGATCGGCCGCGGCGCGGGTCGGAGGTAGCGCAGCAGCCCGATCAGCGTGTCACGCACCCGCTCGCGCGGCACGACCTGGTCGACGAAGCCGTGCTCGAACAGGAACTCGGCGCGCTGGAAACCCTCGGGCAGCTCCTCGGCGATCGTGCCCGCGGCGACGCGAGCCCCGGCAAAGCCGATCAGCGCGCCCGGCTCGGCCAGGTTGACGTCGCCCAGGGCGGCGAACGAGGCGTATACGCCGCCAGTCGTGGGATCCGTCATGACGCTGACGAACGGCACGCCCGCGGCGGACAGGCGGCCGAGCGCGGCACACGTCTTGGCCAGCTGCATCAGTGCCAGCGTGCCTTCCTGCATCCGTGCCCCGCCTGAGGCCGAGACGACGATCAGCGGCAGCCGCTCCTCCAGCGCCGCCTCCGCCGCTCGGGTCACCTTCTCGCCAACGACCGAGCCCATCGAGCCGCCCATGAACGCGAAGTCCATGACGCAGATCGCGACACGCACGCCGGCGATCGTGCCCGTGCCCCACACGGCCGCGTCACGCGCGCCGGTCGAGACCTTGGCCGATTCGAGCCGGTCCGAGTACGGCTTCTGGTCGACGAAGCCCAGCCGATCGACCGATTCGAGGCCCGCGTCGCGCTCCTCGAAGCTGTCGCGGTCGAGGAGCAGCGCGAGTCGAGCCTCGGCGCGCAGCCGGAAGTGGTGGCCGCAGCGCGGGCAGATCCGCCGGTTGCGCTCGAGCTGCTTGTTGTAGAGCATCTCCTCGCACGACGGGCAGCGCGTCCACAAATCAGGCGGGAACGACTGCTGGCGCGGGCCGAAGGGCAGCTTTATCGGCATCAGGCGAGGACCTCGTGGCGTTGCCGCCGACCGACCTGCCACCAGGCGATGACCGCCGCCACCGACACGCCCGAGGCGATCGCCGCCCCGCCGACCAGCAGCCGGCGGTCGATCGACGGCATGTGCGGCCCCGGCTGACGGGTGCCGGGGAACGGGATCACCTCAGCCAGCCGGCCGCCCGTCGCGGCCGTGCCCTCGGCCAGCTCGCGCAGCCGGGCGGCCAGGGATTCCTCGAACGCGAACGAGGGGTGGTAGCGCGGCAGGGCGCTGAGCAATGCGGCGGCTCGCTTGATCCGGGTTGCGTCGGCCAGGTGCGAGCCGGCCGCCACGGCAAGTGGCCGCGGCCGGCCCAGCAGGGCGTCGATGTACGCGTCGGCGAGGATGGCTGCGTCTTCTTCGTGGCCGGGCATCAGTCGCGCTCCGGCAGGCTCCGACCGACGCTGCGCAGCGCCCGATGGACGAGCACGCGCACGGCCCCCTCGCTGCGGTCGAGCAGCGCGCTCATCTCGGCCGTGCTCATCTCCAGCACGAAGCGCAGGATCAGCGCCCGGCGGCGCTCCTCCGGCAGCGCCTCGACCGCGCGCCAGGCGGCGGCCAGCTCGTCGCGCCGGATCACCTCTGCCTGGGGATCATCCGGGGCGGGATGGTCGAGCGCGAGATCGATCGGCGCCTCGCGGTGGCGGCGGCGGGCTCGCTTCTCGTTGGCGATCGCGTTGCGCGCGATCTGGAAGAGCCACACCTTGAAGCTGCTCGGCGCGTCCGGCGATGGGTCGCGCTCGCGGAAGCGCGGCATGGCGGCGAGCGCGCTGGTGAACGCGCGCGCGGTCACGTCCTCGGCGAGGTGCGGGTTGCGGAGCTCGTAGAGTGCGAGGCTGTACACCTGGGCAACGTACTTCCGATAGAGCGCCTCGAAACGGCGCGGATCCTGCCGAGCCGCCTCCACGGCGGGGCGGTCGGCGTCATTCCGGATGGGGCGCGCCTGCACCCGCTCCTCTTCCCTCCTCAACACCAAACGAGTCTAGCCGTTACATCAAACGAGGCCAGAGCGAACGGCCGGGAAGGTCCACATGCCATCGCGGCGGTGTCTGAGCACTGCCGTTACCCACGACATTCCGCTTGAAGCAGAGATCTGACGATGCAGCCGGCCGTCATAGCTGGGCAGAGCAGCGCAGCCACGCATCTGCCCTGAAACGTGTTCGCATCAAGCGGATTCTTGCGCAGCTGCGGTCGAATCTCGGCGATGACGGGGCTCCAGGCCGGCCAGCAGGCGGCAGCGGGTGACCTCGCCGCTGTCGATGGCCTGGCGGGTGCCGTCGTGCTCGATCAGCAGCGCGCCGCTGTCGGGGTCCACGCCGGTGGCCCGGCCGGTCAGCGATTCTGCGCCAAGACTCACCTCAACCTGTCGGCCGGTGGTCAGCTGGCGGCGCGACCAGGCGCCGGCATCGAAGCGGCCGTCACGCAGCGCGAGGTAGCGCGGCTCGAGGCGAGCGAGGAACTCGTCGAGCAGCTGCTCGCGGTCGATCGGTCGCCCGCCGGCCAGCTCGCGCAGGCTGGTCATGGCCTGGCGCAGGTCGGCAGGGAAGTCGGTCGCCGCCCAGTCGGCGTTGACGCCGATGCCCACGATCGCCGCCTCGATCGCCTCGCTGCCGGGCGCAGCCACGACCTCGCCGAGCACGCCCGCGACCTTGCGCGGAATGCCGTCCGATGCCTCGGCGACGATGTCGTTCGGCCACTTCAGCCAGAGCGCTTCGTCGCGCAGGCCGGCGGCCGCCTCGGCAGCGTCGAGCATTGCCAGCGCGACGGTCGCCCCCAGCCGCCAGCCCTGCCGCGGCGCCACCGACGGCGGCGGCCGGAAACCGGCCGACAGCAGCAGCGCGGTGCCCGGCGGCGCCTGCCAGTCGCGGCCGTGGCGACCCCGGCCGGCGGTCTGCACGTCAGCGGTCGCAATCGCCACCTCCGGCAGGCCGTCGGCCAGCCACTCACGGACCAGCCGCTGAGTGGAGTCGACCTCGCCCAGGCGCTCGACGCGGCTGTAGAACTGCCTCATCCAGGCTCGTCGGCGGGCTGCTCGGGCTGCTCGGGCTGCTCGAGCTGGAATGCCGCGTGCAGGGCGCGCGCGGCGGCCTCGACCTGCGGCTCGGCGATGATGCAGGTGATGCGGATGTCGCTCATCGAGATCATCTCGATGTTGATGCCGGCATCGGCGAGGGCGCCGAACATCTGCGCCGCGTAGCCCGGTGTCGAGCGGATGCCGGCACCGACGATCGACACCTTGGCAACGTCACTGTCGGCAGTCAGGCCTTCCGCGCCCAGCTCGGCGACGACCGGCTCGAGCACGCGCCGCGCCCGCGCAAGGTCGGTCGCGTTGACGGTGAACGAGACGTCAGTCGTGCCCGCGTGGCTGACGTTCTGCACGATCAGGTCGATGTTCACGCCCTCCGCGGCCAGCGGCTCGAAGACGCGCCGCGCCACACCCGGCCGATCCGGCACCGCTAGCAGCGTCAGCTTGGCCACGTTTCGATCGTGGGCCACGCCGCGCACCTTGTTCAGCTGCTCCACGTCGCGCTCCTCCCTGATCAGGGTGCCCGGATGGTCGGAGAAAGTCGAGCGCACCGCGATCTCGACGCCGTTGACCCAGCCCAGCTCGACCGCCCGTGCCTGCATCACCTGCGCCCCTTGGCCGGCCAGCTCGAGCATCTCCTCGTAGCCAATGCTGGGCAGCAGCCGCGCTTGCGGGACCACCCGCGGGTCGGCGGTGTAGATGCCCTCGACATCGGTGAAGATCTCGCACCGATCGGCGGCGAGGCGGGCGGCCAGCGCGACGGCTGTCGTGTCTGACCCTCCCCGGCCGAGGGTTGTCGTCTCCGCGCTGGCGACCGACTCATGGGTGGCGCCCTGGAAGCCAGCGACGATCACCACCCGGCCGCGCTCGAGCTCCTGCCGCACGCGCGCGGGCTCCACGTCCGCGATCCGCGCTCGGCCGTGCGAGGGGTCAGTCCGGATGCCGGCCTGCGCGCCGGTCAGGCTGATCGCGGCCACGCCCCGCGAGTGCAGTGCCATCGCCAGCAGCGTGCCGCTGATGTGCTCGCCGGTGGCCAGCAGCAGGTCCAGCTCGCGCGGGTCCGGCTCGTCCGTGATGGCCGCAGCCAGGGCCAGCAGGTCGTCGGTCGTGTCGCCCATCGCGCTGACCACCACGACGAGGTGCGTGCCCTGTTCGCGGGCCGCGGCCACGCGACCGGCGACATGGCGGATGCGCTCGGCATCAGCCAGCGATGAGCCTCCGAACTTCTGGACGACGACGCTCACTCGGCGAAAGGATCGCGCACTTCGATGCCGCTGAAGCGACGCAGGTCGCGGTTGCGGCTCCAGATGGTGCGTACCCCGTGCTCGCGCATCAGCGCGACCAGATGTGCGTCCGGAACCAGGTTGCCCGCCGGCTGCGCGTCGGCGGCGACCTCGGCCAGGACCCGCCAGAAGGCCTCGGTCTCGCCGGGCGTACGGACATGCGGTCGCTCGATCAGCGCGGCAATGTTGGCCATCGCCGTGTCGATCGTCAGGGGCGCGGCGAAGATCGCCGGATGGGTCGCCATGCGCAGGTAGCCGGTCACGACTGGCCAGAAGAGGTAGACCAGCTCAGGACCCTCACTGATCCGGCGCAGCAGTGCGGCCGCCTGCCGGTGGACAGCGCTGGCCGAGTCAGAGGCGTACAGCAGGACGTTGGTGTCGACGGTGTAGCTCACGCCTCGTCGAGCGCGCGGCGGACGGCCTCCCTGTCCTCGAGGTCCACGCGCGCGCGCATCCGGCGACTGGTCCAGCGAAGTGGCGGCGGCACGGGAGCTTCCTCGCGCAGGCCGGGGGCGAGCATCTCCGAGACGAGTGCTCCCAGGGGCTTGCCTTCGCGACGCTGTCGCCGCTTGAGTGCGCGGAGCACGTCGCCGTCAAGGTTGAGCGTTGTGCGCGGCATGATGCGTGATGCTACCAGATGGCGCATCAGATGCGTCATCGTTCCGCGGGCGCCGTGCCCTCTAGCACCTGTGCGCCTCCGGCAGCCGGCACCAGGATCCGCGCCGAGCCGGCCAAGCCGGCCAGCCGGGCGGCAGCGGTCAGGGCAGCAGCGACGACCGTCGTCGTGGCGTCGTCGCGGCACAGCGCGATGACTGAAGAGCCGGCACCGGACAGCGCTGCGCCAACGGCTCCCGCGTCGCGCGCCGCCCGCAATAGCTCGGGCAGCTCCGGATAGACAGCCGCGCGGTACGGCTCGTGCAGGCGGTCCTCGTTCATCGCCCACAGCAGCGACTGGTCGCCGCTCGCGAAGGCGCTGACCAGCATTGCCGCGCGGCCCAGGTTGTGGACGGCATCAGCGTGGGCGACCGTCTGTGGCAGGGCGGCCCGCATCTCGGCCGTGGCGAGCTCGCGATCCGGCACCAAGACGGCTGCGCGCAGGCCGGGCGGGGGGTCATAGCGCACGACCCGGCCGGCGGCGCAGGCGACGAAGCCGCCGTGCAGCGACGCCGCGGCGTTCTCAGCGTGGCCCTCGATCTCAGCCGCGTGGGCCAGCAGCCGCTCGTCGTCGCGCTCGGTGCCGGCAAGCGCGCCGGCGGCCAGCAGGCCGGCCACGGTGGCCGCCGCCGACGAGCCCAGGCCACGGCCGAGCGGGATGTCGTTGCGCATCCGGACGTGCAGCGCGCCGGGCCACCTCGCGCCGGCGTCGAGCAGCCCGCGCCAGAAGCCGGTCAGGAAGCGGTTCGAGTCATCGACAGCGAGCCTGCCTGCTCCCTCCCCGTCCACCTCCAGGACGTGCTCGCCGGCATCGACCGCCTCGATGCTGACCTCGAGATGAAGCTCGAGCGCCAGGGCCAGCACGTCATAGCCCACGCCCAGGTTGGCCGAGCTGGCCGGCACGAGCACGCTGACCTGGCGGCGGGCCAGCTCGCGCGGAGAGCGGCTGCGCCTCACCAGCCGAGCGCCTCGCGCACGCCGGCGACAGTCGGGTCCGCCTCCGCGACGGCCGCGGCCTGGCGGGCGGCCGTGTCTGGATCCTTGAGTCCGTGGCCGGTCAGCACGCAGACGATCGTCGCGCCGGGGTCGATGCGGCCTTCAGCGGCGAGCCTGCGGACGCCCGCCACGGACGCGGCTGATGCCGGCTCGCAGAACACGCCCTCGTAGCGGGCAAGGTCGCGGTAGGCGGCCAGGATCTCGTCGTCGGTCACGGCCTCGATCACACCGCCCGATTCATCGCGCGCCGCCCGGGCCAGGTCGGCCGACGCCGGGTCCCCGATGCGAATGGCCGTCGCCACCGTCCGCGGCTGCTCGACGATGTGGCCATGGACGAGCGGCGCGGCGCCGGCGGCCTGGAAGCCGAGCATCTGCGGCCGTGTCTCAACGAAGCCGGCGTTGCGGTAGTCAGTGAAGCCGCGCCAGTAGGCGCTGATGTTGCCCGCGTTGCCGACCGGGATGGCGAGGTAGTCGGGCGCGCCACCGAGGTCCTCGCAGACCTCGAAGGCAGCCGTCTTCTGGCCCTCCAGCCGATAGGGGTTGACGGAGTTGACGAGCGTCACCGGCCGGCCAGCCTCGCCGCCCTCGGTCAGCCGGCGAACGACGCGCAGCGCCTCGTCGAACGAGCCGTCGACGGCGACGACCTTCGCGCCCGCGACCTGCGCCGCGACCAGCTTGCCGAGCGCGATCTGGCCCTTTGGCAGCACGACCACGACCTCCAGCCCGGCGGCCGCGCCGTACGCCGCGGCCGAGGCGGCGGTGTTGCCCGTCGAGGCACAGATCAGCGCCGTCGCACGCTCCTCGAGCGCCTTGGCGACGGCGAGGACCATGCCGCGATCCTTGAACGAGCCGGTCGGGTTCATGCCCTCGACTTTGAGGTGGAGCAGCGGCACGCCCATCTGCCGGCCCAGCTCGCGGGCATGGACGAGCGGCGTGAAGCCCTCGCCCAGCGAAAGCGGCGGCGTCGGCTCGGTCAGCGGCAAGAAGGCTTTGTAGCGCTCGAGCAGCCGCGGCCGGGATTCGGCCGTCGTGCGCTGCTGGCGCAGCTGGCGCAGGACGTCGCTCATGCGCATCGGGCGCACCTCATCGGTCGGTCAATCCTCGAGCAGCCGGTAGCCCTGGAAGCGCGGCCCCTGGTCGGTCGCCTGGCGAACGTCGGTCGTTGGCGCCTCGGGCAGCGCCGCCCAGGTCGAGCCCTCGCCGCGGGCCAACGCGAGCAGGTCACCCAGCACCGCGCTGCTGGTCGCGTCGCCACCGGCGCCCGGGCCCTGGAAGACGACCCGCCCGACGGGCCAGCCCGTCACCTCGACGACGTTGGTCACGCCGTCGGTCGTACCGAGCAGGGAGCGGCGGCTGACGGCGCACGGCTCGACCCAGCAGATGCCGCTTTCGTGGGCCGCGGCGACGAGCTTGATGGCCAGCTCGCGCTCGCGGGCCGCGGCCACGGTCGAGGCACTGACGCCGCTGACGCCGGTCCGCGGCACCGCGGCCGGCGCGACCCAGCGGCCGAAGGCGAGCCGGTTGAGCAGCACCAGCTTGTGGACCGCGTCGTGGCCCTCCACGTCGGCGGTCGGGTCGGCCTCGGCGTAGCCGCGCGCCTGGGCATCGGCCAGCACCTCGGCATAGTCGCGCCCCTCGGCGGCCATCGCGCTGAGGATGTAGTTGGTCGTGCCGTTGACGATCCCGCGCACCCTCGAGAGGCGGTTGGCCGCCAGGTCGCGCGCGATCGGCGCGAGGATCGGGACCCCGCCAGCGACGGCAGCCTCAAAGCGCAGGCTGGCGCCGGCGGCGCGCGCCGCTGCCTCGAGCGCGGGGCCGCGCTCGGCGAGCAGTGCCTTGTTGGCCGTCACGACCGACTTCCCCACAGCCAGCGCAGCCTCGATCGCCGCGCCTGCCGTCGACGTGCCGCCGAGCAGCTCGACCACGACATCGACGTCCGGCCTGCTGGCCGCTGCGAGCACGTCAGCCGTGCGCTCGACCTCGGTCGGCAGCTCGACCGCGCGCGACCGCTCCGGATCGCGCACACCGACGGCTACCAGCTCAGGCGGCCTGGCCCCGTGGCTAGTGGCCGCCCGTCGCCAGGCAGGGTCGAGCAGCATCTGGGCCACGGCCCCGCCGACGGTCCCCAGCCCGAGCAGCCCTATGCGCAGCGGCCGATCCCTGGGCGATGTGACGGTCATGCTCCCGATTGTGCCAGCCGCCACCGGCCGGCGAACGCAATGCGCCAACTTCTGACAAATGCTCAACCAGCCGACGTTACGCATGACGGAGGCTGCTTTCCGCACCCTGCGCATGCGACGGCCACACTCGCGCACCGCCCGAGCAGCGACCCAGCGCACGGTCTCTGACGGGTTTCACCGGCGTACGGTTGGCCTGCTGAGCAATTGTCAGAAAGTCGCGGTGCCGCGAGCCTGCGCGGCGGTTAGTGTCGGCCCGCTGAACAGGTGTCAGAAAGTCGCGCTGCCGCGAAGAGGGCGGCTGCTACGGCGCCGGATACCACTCGGCGAGCCAGCCGCTCATCTGCTGGATCTCTGCCTGCTGGCTCGTGATGACCTGCTCGGCGAGGGCGCGCACTTCCTGGACCGAGCTCTCGCGAGCGACCGCCTCGGCCGCGGCCACGGCGGAACGGTGATGCTCGATCATCAGCTCGAGGAAGGTGCGGTCGAAGTGCTCCGCCACGCGCAGCAGCTCGACGTCACGAGTCATGTCCATGGTGCCGCCGGCGTGGCCGGGCATGCCCGGCATCTCGACCCCGGGCATGAGCGGCATGCGGTCCATTGGCGGCGTATCCGCGCTGCCGAACCACCGCTCACGCCAGCCGCGCAGCTGCTCGATCTCGCGCTGCTGCTCCTCGATGATCGCGTGCGCCATCTCGCGCAGCTCGGCGCGCTCAGCCCGCTCGATCGCGAGCTGGGCCATCGCCACCGCTGACTCGTGGTGCGGGACCATCATGTCGATGAACGCCCGGTCGATCTCGCCCGGCGCTCCACCGGCCGGTGACGGAGATGACGGAGCAGCGGCCTGGCAGGCGGCGAGGCCGCCGAGCACGAGGACCAGGGCAAGGACGCGCAGGACTGGCAGCGGTCGTTTCATTGGCTCCCCTGTTGGGCCGGCAGTTCCGAGACATGCCGGCGCTGGATGACGCATACTCCGGGGGAGTATGACAGACCAGCCCGATAAGCACGCTCACGCGGCGTCCCCAGCGAAACCTGCCGACCACGACTCCAGCCAGGCGACCCATGGAGGCCACGGCGGCCACGACCGCCGTGCCAGCCAAGCGACCCGCGGAGGCGACGGCGGCCACGACCGCCATGCCGGCCACTCGGTGGCCATGTTCCGGGACAAGTTCTGGCTCTCGCTGATCCTGACCGTTCCGGTCGTCATCTGGAGCCACGACGTCCAGCTGCTGCTGGGCTATACGGCGCCGCACTTCCCGGGCAGCCAGTGGATTCCGGCCGTGCTGGGCACGGTCGTCTTCCTCTATGGCGGGACCGTCTTCCTGCGCGGGGCCCTGCCTGAGCTGCGCGACCGCCAGCCGGGGATGATGACCCTGATCAGCCTGGCGATCAGCGTCGCGCTCATCACCAGTTTGGCCGCCAGCGCCGGCTTCTTCGAGGTCGAGATCTGGTGGGAGCTCGCGACGCTGATCACGGTCATGCTGCTCGGGCACTGGCTCGAGATGCGCTCCATCGCTCAGGCCCGCGGCGCCCTTGCCGCCCTGGCCGAGCTGCTGCCCGCAACGGCGGAGCGCCTGACTGACCATGGCGCCGAGCACGTGGCGCTGGCCGAGCTGCGCGCCGGTGACCTCGTGCTCGTGCGACCCGGTGGTCGCGTCCCAGTCGATGGCACGATCGAGAGCGGCACGGCGGACGTCGACGAATCGCTGATCACCGGCGAGTCGCGGCCGGTCGCCAGGGACCCCGGCCAGCCGGTCGTCGCTGGCTCCGTCGTTGCTGGCGGCTCGCTGCGCGTGACGGTCACGGCCGTCGGCGAGGGCACGACCCTGTCGGGCATCATGCGCCTGGTCGAGCAGGCTCAATCCTCTCGGTCACGCGCCCAGGATCTGGCCGATCGGGCGGCGGCCGTGCTCTTCTACGTCGCCCTGGCGGCGGGCGCGCTGACACTTGTTGCCTGGTGGCTCCTCGGCGAGCCGGAGGCCGCGCTGGCTCGAAGCGCGACAGTCCTGGTCATCGCCTGCCCGCATGCCCTCGGGCTGGCCATCCCGCTGGTCGTCGCCATCTCGACCTCGCTCGGCGCGCGCAACGGGCTGCTGGTCAAGGATCGGCTGGCGCTCGAGCGGGCGCGCGAGCTCGACGTCGTCATCTTCGACAAGACCGGCACGCTGACGCGGGGCGAGCCGGCATTGGCTGAGGTCGCCGCCGTCAGGGGCTGGGACGAGGCCACCGTCCTCGGCCTGGCAGCTGCCGTGGACGCCGACTCGGAGCATCCGCTGGCCCGCGCGATAGTTGCCGCCGCCGGCGAACGGGGCGTCGACCCGCCGACCGCGGAGGGCTTCGAGTCCCTGCCCGGCCGAGGCACGCGCGGCACGGTTGACGGCCGCGTCGTCGCGATCGGTGGCCCGAGGCTGCTCGAGCACCTCGGCGCGGACGTGCCGGCGGAGCTGGTCGAGCGGACGGGCGCCTGGGACGCCGAGGGCCGGACGGTGCTGCACCTGGTCGTCGATGGCCGGGTGGTGGGCACCCTGGCGCTGGAGGATGAGATTCGGCCGGAATCACGGGCAGCCGTGGACGCCCTGCACCGGCTCGGGCTGAAGGTGGCGCTGATCACGGGTGACGCGCAGGCGGTGGCCGATTCCGTCGCTCGGCGGCTGGGCATCGACGAGGTCGCGGCGCAGGTGCTGCCGGCTGACAAGGCGGAGGCCGTCCGTCGCTTCCAGCACGGCGGCCGACGGGTGGCGATGGTCGGCGACGGGGTCAACGATGCGCCCGCGCTAGCCACGGCTGACGTAGGCATCGCCATTGGCGCGGGCACTGACGTCGCGGTCGAGTCGGCGGGCATCGTGCTCGTGCGCAGCGACCCGCGCGACGTGGTGGGGGCGATCACGCTGTCGCGCGGCGCCTATCGCAAGATGATCCAGAACCTGTTCTGGGCGACCGGCTACAACGTCGTCGCCATACCGCTCGCGGCCGGCGTGCTTGCGCCGTGGGGCTTCGTCCTGCCAATGGCGATCGGCGCCGTTGCGATGAGCGCGTCTACGGTGGTGGTCGCGATCAATGCCCAGCTGCTGCGCCGGCTGAAGCTGCGCAACGCTTAGCTTCACAGGAGGTTGACCATGGAAGGCTCCGTTCAACGACTGACCGATCCGGTCTGCGGCATGTCCGTCAGGCTGGACGCCGCTGAGCAGGACGGCCTCGTGCTCGAGCACCACGGCACGCTCTACGCCTTTTGTCGGGCCGCCTGCCGCGACGCATTCGAGGCCGACCCGCACGCCCACACCAGCCGGGCGCCGATCGCCTCTTCCTCGCCGGATGGCGGGCTACCGGTGATCGACGAGGGCATGCGCCGCTGGTACGACTCGTGCTCGTGCTGCCTCGGCGACACCTTCCCTGAGGTCAAGGCCCAGCTCGACGCAGAGCGAGCGGCCAAATCCGAGCCACCGGCCGGGCCCGGGGTGTGCGAGATCGCGGAGGGCGCGGCGCCACCGGCCGGCTGATCAGGTGGCACGAGCTTCCTCCTAGCG
>DATMJK010000051.1:0-6479 GCA_035553915.1 Candidatus Limnocylindrales bacterium
CTGCTGCGCCGGCTGGGCGACCTGTCGGCGGCCGAGGTCGCCGCCCGCGTCCGCGGCGCCGACGAGCGCTCGCGCACGGCGGCCGCCGGTGAGTGGCTTGAAGCGCTGGCCGCGGACCGTCGGGCGGTGCGCATCCGCCTCGCCGGCGAGCAGCGCTGGATCGCCATCGAGGACGTCGCCCGCTACCGGGATGCGCTCGGCGTGCAGCCACCGCCGGGCGTGCCCGCGCCGTTCCTGGTCGGCCCTGAGGATCCGCTGTCGTCGCTGCTGTTGCGCTGGGCGCGCCACCACGGCCCGTTCCTGGGCGGCGAGCCCGCAGCCAGGTGGGGCGCGCCGCGGGCGCGCGTCGAGTCAGCACTCGAGGGATTGCTTGCCTCGGGCGGGATGGTGCGCGGCGAGTTCCGGCCCGGCGGCGTCGAGCGCGAGTGGTGCCACCCTGACGTGCTGCGCATGCTGCGCCGGCGCTCGCTGGCGAGGCTGCGGCGCGAGATCGAGCCGGTCGAGCCGCAGGCGCTGGCACGCTTCCTGCCGCGCTGGCACGGTGTGGGCAGCGACCGCGGCGGCAGCGGCCGCCTGGCGGAGGTGATCGCCCAGCTGGAGGGCGTGCCGCTGCCGGCGAGCGTGCTGGAACGCGACGTGCTGCCGGCGCGCGTGCGCGGCTACAGCCCGCGCCTGCTCGACGAGCTGGGCGCGGCAGGCGAGGTCGTCTGGCTGGGCACCGGCTCGCTGGGCCGTGATGACGGACGGGTCGCGCTCTACCGGCCCGACCGCCTGGCCCTCCTTGCCCCGGCTGTGGCCGCGGCAGCCGACGCCGACAGACCATCCGAGCCGCTGCATGATGCGCTGCGCGAACACCTGGCGCGCCGCGGCGCGTCGTTCTTCCGCGACCTGCTGGCAGCGGCCATGCGCGCGACGGCCGAGGATGGCCGGCGAGCGCATGGCGAGCGGGAGACGCTCGATGCGCTGTGGGACCTGGTCTGGGCTGGCGAGGTCACGAACGACACGTTCGCGCCGCTGCGCGCGCTGCGCTGGCCGCGCACGGCCCGGCGGCGCGGCTCGACGGCCGGGCCCCGCGTGCTGGCTGCGTCGCGCATGGGACCGCCGGAGGCCGCCGGCCGCTGGTCGCTGGTCACTGACGCGCTGGCGACTGCCACTGCGCTGGCCGGCGGCCGCCCGCCCTCCGAGACGGAACGCCGTCATGCGCTGGCCAGCCGACTACTGGACGCGCACGGGGTGGTGACACGCGACGGCGTTGCCGCGGAGGGCGTCAGCGGCGGCTTCTCGGCGGTGTATCCGGTGCTGCGCGAGATGGAGGAGCGCGGTCGCGTGCGACGTGGCTACTTCGTCGAGGGCTTGGGCGGTGCGCAGTTCTGCCTGCCGGCGGCGCTCGATCGGCTGCGCGCCGAGCGCGCCGATCCATCTGCGGATCCCTTGTCGCAGCCGGCCGGCGGCGGCACGACCCTGGTCCTTGCAGCGGCCGACCCGGCCAACCCGTACGGAGCAGCGCTGCCATGGCCGCGCCACGGCGAGGAAGACCGGCGGCCGCTGGCCCGCGCCGCGGGCGCATACGTCGTCCTCCATGACGGCGAGCCGGTCCTCTACCTCGAGCGCGGCGGACGCTCGCTCCAGACGCTGCCGGCGATCGGCAGCCCGGCCGCCGCCAGCGCGGCGCTCGAGGCGTTGGCCGGGCTCGTCGAGGACGGGCGGCTGCGCAGCCTGACCATCGAGCGCGTTGACGGGGCACCGATCGGAGAGTCGGCCCACCGCGAGCTGCTCGCCGCGGCCGGTTTCAAGCAGTCGTATCGGGGCTGGGCGCTCCGGTTGGCAAAGTGACCGTTGCCACGGGCGACCGTACTCACGAACGTTGCGCGCAAACAAAACAATCGCCCGCGTGCGGTCATCTATCGACCTTCGGCACGCACTCGGCCGGGGGTCCGGCACGGAGGCAGGCGGCCCGTCACGGGTTCGCCGAACTCGATCCATGGCCACCATTCGACGCGATCATTCCGCTTGCGCGCAACTATGTTCCACTGTGGGACCGGCAGGACCGGCAGGACCGACAGGACCGGCAGGACCGGCAGGACCGGCGGGCCCTTCGGACGAAGGGCGCGGGCAGTGGCTGAGGGCGACACCCTCGCGCGTATCGCGACGGTGCTCGGCGAGACGCTCGTCGGCCAGCGCGTCGAGGCAGCCCAGGCGCGGCCGGGCAGCGCGGCCCTGGATCGGGTCAGCGGCACGACCATCGAGAGCGTCGAGGCGCGCGGCAAGCACCTGCTGATCGGCTTCGACAACGGGCTGACGCTGCACACCCATCTCGGGCTTCACGGCTCGTGGCACCGCTACCGGCCGGGCGAGGCGTGGCGCCGGCCGCGGGCGCGTGCCGCGGCCATCCTGCAGACCCCGCGCACAGTCGCGGTCGCCTTCGATGCGCCGACCGTCGAGCTGCTCGACACCCGCGCGCTGGATCTTCACCCGCGTCTTCGGCGCCTCGGGCCGGACGCGTCGGCGGCTGACTTCGACTTCGAGGCAACGCTGGCCAGCCTGCGCGCGCCGGCCAACGCCGAGCGAGCGATCGGCGATGCGCTGCTCGATCAGCGGATCGTGGCCGGGCTGGGCAACGTCTACCGCAGCGAGGTCTGCTTCATCGAGCGCGTAGATCCTTTCGCGCCCGTCGGCTCGCTCGAGGATCGGACGCTCCGCCGGCTGCTCGAGACGGGCGCGCGGCTGCTGCGCGCCAATCGCGACGGCGGCGCGCGAGTGACCACTGCCCTTGGCACGCCGGGCAACCTCTACGCCTACGGCCGTACGCGCCGCCCGTGCCGCCGCTGCGGCACGCTCATCGTCAGCCGACTGGCGGGGGCGAACCGGCGGGCCTACTGGTGTCCGCGCTGCCAGCCGTCTGCGGGCTGAGCCCGAGGATGCCGGCCACCAGCGTCCGGGTGGGCGGGCGCGAGCGCCAGCGGCCGCGGATCTCGACTGGGCGCAGCCACCACGGCGGCCACGGCTGGGTCCACAGCCACGGCACTGCCGCCCAGACGAAGATCAGGTAATCGAGCCGCAGCGGACGAGGGAAGTTGAGCACCACGTCGAGCTGGCGCAGCGTGAGCGGCAGCGTCGCCAGCGTCAGCAGCACGAACACCGCCAGCCAGGCGAGGCCCCACGGCCGGGCGCGACGCGGGATGAAGCCGATGAGCGCCAGCGGCAGCCACTTCATCGCCGCCGCGATCGCCCATGCCAGCCCGCCCAGACGCGGCCCAGCGAAGCAGGCCAGCCAGATGCCCAGGACCAGCAGCAGCCCAACGTTGCCGGTATCGAAGTGGGCGGCCAGCGGGACGACCAGTGCGGCGACGAGTAGTGCCGTCGCCAGCGGCCGGCGGCTGTACGCCCACGCCACCGACCAGCCGAATAGCGCCACGTTCACCGCCTGCCAGCTGAACCAGGCCACGCTCCACGGCAGCAGGGCCCAGGGCAGGAACAGCACCAGCGTCCACGGCGCATACGCGTACGGCATGTACGCGCCGGACTGCTGGTAAGGATCGCCTCCGGCCAGCCAGACTCGGACCGCACCCCAGTAGGCTCGCGCGTCCGCGCCCACGAGCTCGCCGCGGCCGTACAGGAAGGCCACGATCGCGGCGCCGCTCAGGCCGAGCAGCAGGATGGCCAGTACGATGCGCGGCTGGCGCAGGCGGTCGGACAGGTGACGCACCCGGCGAGTATGTCGGGCGGGGCTTCGTCCGTCCTCCTCAGTCGGACGCGTTGGGCGCCCCCCGCCCGCCCGCATCCTAGCAAGGGTGGACGCCCTATACTCCCGCGGATGAGTGACGGAACCGTCATCATCATCGGCGGCGCAGAGGACAAGGTGCGTGAGCGGGTCATCCTGACCCGCTTCATCGAGCTCGCCGGAGGGAGCGATGCGCGTATCGCGGTGATCTGCTCGGCCTCGTCGCTCGGACCGCTTGCCGGTGAGATGTATCGCCGCATATTCACGGAGCTGGGCGCGCGCAGCGTCGAGTCGATCAGCGCCGTCACGCGCGCGCAGGCCAATGACAAAGCCGCGGCACGGCTCGTTCACGGCTCGAGCGGGGTGTTCATGACCGGCGGCAACCAGCTCCGGCTGTCGACGACGATCGGCGGCACGGCCGTGGCCGAGGCAATCCTGGCCCGCCACGAGGAGGGCGCCGTGGTCGCCGGCACGAGCGCCGGCGCGTCAGCGATGAGCACCCACATGGTCGCCTTCGGAGCCAGCGGCGCGACGCCCAAGCAGCGAATGTTCCAGATGGCCGCCGGCCTCGGGCTGCTGCCGGGGGTGATCGTCGACCAGCACTTCGAGCAGCGCAATCGCCTCGGCCGGCTGCTGGCGATCATCAGCCAGAACCCTTCGCTGCTCGGCATCGGCATCGACGAGGACACCGCCGGCATCGTCGGGCCTGATCTGGTGATGGAGGTCGTCGGCCGGCGCAGCGTGACCATCCTCGACGGTGCCCAGGCCGACACTGATGCCTGGAACGCCAAGGCCCACAAGCCGCTGATGGTCAGCAACGTGATCCTGCACTCGCTGCCCGCCGGCTACCGCTTCGACCTGCGCCGGCGCGAGCGCGTCACGGCGCCCGTGCTGCGCGCCCTCGATTCGCTGGCCTCGTCCTGATCGGGCACCGAGGGGAGAGGTGACCAGCCCGGTACGGCCGACCACCGGCCGGCGCGCCAAGTCCCAGCCCGAGTCAGCGCCGCAGCGCGCTGCCGTGGCCCAGTCGGCCGGCCCGCAGCCGACGCTGCGCATCCTCGACACCCGCGTGCTGCGCGGGCCGAACATCTGGGCGCGTGTGCCGGTCATCCGGATGCATGTCGACCTGGGCGTGCTCGAGGACTACCCGTCGAACAAGATCGACGGATTCAACCGCGGCCTGCTGGCGCTGCTGCCTGGCCTGGAAGACCATGCCTGCTCGCTCGGCCGTCGCGGCGGCTTCGTCGCGCGGCTGGAGGAGGGCACCTGGCTGGGCCACGTCGCCGAGCACAGCGCGCTGGCGCTGCAGGAGGTGGCCGGCACTGAGACGCACATCGGCAAGACCCGATCGACGGGGGCGCGCGGCCAGTACAACGTCATCTACGAGTACCGCGAGGAGCAGGTCGGCCTGGCCGCCGGGCGGTTGGCCGTAGCCTTGATGAACCACCTCGTCGCGCCGGACGAGGCAGCGCTCGACTTCGCCGCCGAGCTCGAGAGCCTGATCCTGCTCGCCGAGCGACAGGCGTTCGGTCCATCCACCCAGGCAATCCTCGACGAGGCGGCGTCGCGCGACATCCCGGCCATCCGGCTCGATCGGCACAGCCTGGTCCAGCTCGGCCAGGGACTGCACCAGCGGCGCATCCGCGCGACGATGACCTCGCAGACCTCTGCCATCGCGGTCGACGTCGCGTCTGACAAGGGGCTGACCAACCAGCTGCTCTCATCAGCCGGGCTGCCGGTGCCGAAGGCGCGGACGGTGCGCAGCGAGGATGCCGCGGTCGAGGCGGCGCTCCTGATCGGCTGGCCGGTGGTCGTCAAGCCGCTTGACGGCAACCACGGCCGCGGCGTCAACCTCGACCTGCGATCAGAAGAGGAGGTCCGCCGGGCATGGCCCAACGCCCGCGGCCAGAGCCGCTCGGGTGACGTCGTGGTCGAGAGCTATGTCAGCGGCAACGACTACCGGATGCTGGTCATTGGTGGCCGGCTGGTCGCGGTGGCCGAGCGGGTGCCGGCCGGGGTCACGGCTGACGGTCAGCACACCGTCCGCCAGCTGGTCGAGATCGAGAACGCAGATCCGCGGCGCGGCATCGGCCACGAGAAGGTGCTGACTCGGATCAAGCTCACCGCGGCGGCCGAGCAGCTGGTGGCGAAGCAGGGCTACGCGATGGACGACGTGCCGCCAAAAGGCAGGCGCGTGCAGCTCGCGCTGACCGGCAACATGTCGACCGGCGGCACGTCGATCGACCGGACCTTCGAGGTCCACCCCGAGAACATCCAGGTCGCGGAGACGGCGGCGCGAGTCGTCGGGCTGGACATCGCCGGCATCGACTTCATCGCGCCTGATGTGGCGGTGCCGGTGCGTGAGCAGGGCGGCGCTATCGTCGAGGTCAACGCCGCGCCCGGCTTCCGGATGCACACCAACCCGTCCGAGGGCGAGCCGCAGTACGTTGCCCGGCCGGTCATCGACATGCTCTTCCCGGCTGGCTCGAACGCGCGCATCCCTATCGTCGCGGTCACCGGCACCAACGGCAAGACGACGACGGTGCGCATGATCGGTCACATCCTTAAGCTGATGGGCCGGCGGGTGGGCATGACCAGCACCGACGGCATCGTCGTCGACGGCCGGCTCATCCGGAAGGGCGACATGTCCGGCCCGCGCTCGGCGCAGATGGTGCTCCAGAACCCATCGGTCGACACGGCGGTCTTCGAGGTTGCGCGCGGCGGCATCCTGCGCGAGGGCCTTGGCTACGACCGCAAC
>DATMJK010000052.1:0-7041 GCA_035553915.1 Candidatus Limnocylindrales bacterium
TCGGAAACTTCGCCGAGCAGAAGGCGACTCGCTTCGGTGCACGCTCCAAGCAGCACCACTTCAGCTACCTGGGCGATGCCGAGATCGGCGCGGACGTGAACATTGGCGCGGGCACGATCACAGCCAACTACGACGGCCGACAGAAGCACCGGACGGTCATCGGCGACCGCGCGTTCATCGGCTCCGACACCATCCTGCGTGCGCCGGTGACGATCGGCGAGGACGCGGTCACGGGCGCTGGGTCGGTGGTCACGCGGGATGTGCCGGCGGGCATGCTCGCGGTCGGCGTGCCGGCCCGCATTCGCCCGCGCAGGGTCTGATGTTCGCCCTGACGGAGATCGGCATCATCGCCTTCTTGATTGTGCTCAACGGCCTGTTCGCGGCTGCCGAGATCTCGCTCGTTACGATACGGCGCAGCCGGGTGCAGCAGCTGATCGACGAGGGCAACCGAGCCGCGCGGCGCGTCAGCCGGCTCATTTCCAAGCCGGCTCGCATGCTCGCCGTGATCCAGCTGGGCATCACCTTCGTTGGCTTCCTCGCCGCCGTCTTCGCCGGCGCGAGCCTTGTCAGCACGGTCGAGGCCGCCTTCGCCGGCGTGCCGCTCCTACGCGAGTCGGCCCCGGTGATCGCGCTGCTCCTCGTGACGATGCTGATAACGGTGCTGACGATCATCTTCGGCGAGCTCGTGCCCAAGTCGATCGCCCTCGCCCACGCTGAGCGCTTCGCGCTGTTCTTCGCCGTCCCGGTCGAGCTCTTCGGCCGGCTGATGGCGCCGTTCGTCTGGTTCCTGACAACCGTCACCGGCGCGTTCACCCGCCTCCTCGGCGTGCCCGAGGCGCAGCAGGAGCGGATCACCGCCGAGGAGCTGATGATCCTCGTCCAGCGGGGCGGGGAGCAGGGCGCCATCGAGGCTGAGGAGCAGCAGATGATCGGCGCCGTGCTGGAGCTCGGCGAGCGGCGCGTGCACGAGGTGATGGTGCCACGTATCGACATCGTCGCCGCCTCGGCCGAGACGGCGCTGCCCGAGCTGGTCGACCTGATCGTGCGCGAGGGCCACTCCCGCATCCCGATCTACGAGGAGACGATCGATAACGTCCTTGGGATCCTTTACGCCAAGGACCTGCTGCCCTACCTGGGCAGGGACGACGTGCCGCAGATCGTGTCGATCCTGCGCACGCCGCTATTCGTGCCCGAGTCGATCAGCGTCGACGACCTGCTGCACAGCTTCCAGCGGCGCAAGGTGCACATCGCGATCGTGCTCGACGAGTACGGCGGCACGGCCGGCCTGGTCACGATCGAGGACCTGATCGAGGAGATCGTGGGCGAGATCCAGGACGAGTACGACGTCGAGGAGCCCATGATCGTCGAGCTGTCAGAGCACGAGGCTCGGGTCGACGGCCGGGCGAGCGTCGACGATCTGGCCGAGCACTTCAAGATCGAGCTCAACGGGGCTGACAGCGAGCATTACGACACGGTCGGCGGAATGGTCTACCACGAGATGGCGGGCGTGCCGGCGGTGGGCGACACGGTCGAGGTCGGCAGCCTGACCCTCACAGTCGAGACGACTGATGGCCGACGGGTGGGCAAGGTGCTGGTCACCCGTCGCCCGCGGGAGGACTCGGAAGGGCTCGAGTCGGACGACGACTGAAAGGCGGCGGGCGACGCGGCCGGCCCTCAGGCGCTGATCGCCGACGAGACCAGCACGCGCAGCCTGGCCAGCGCCTCACCCTTGACGATGCCGCTGCCCTCGAGCCGGCGCAGCGCCTCCTCGCGCTCGGCCCGCGCCCGCCCCCGGGTGTACTCACGGCCGCCGGCGCGCTCGATGAGCGCGCGCGCCTCGGCCACCTCCGCGTCGGACGGCTCGTCGGCGGCAAGGATCTCGCGCAGGCGCGCCGCGTCGGCCGGGTCGGCGTTCTCGAGGGCGTAGATCACGGGCAGAGTCTTCTTGTGCTTGGCAAGGTCGGATGGCTCCTTGCCCGTCCGCGCCTCGTCGCCCCAGATGCCGAGCAGGTCATCGTTGAGCTGGAAGGCAATGCCCAGCGACCAGCCAAAGCCGCGGTAGGCATCGATCACAGCCTGGTCGTCGGTGGCCAGCATCGCCCCGGCCTGGACCGACGCCGCGATGAGCGCCGCCGTCTTGCGGCCGATCATGTCGAAGTAGAAGTCGACTGACATGCGCTCGGCGCGCTCGGCGCTCCAGATGTCCATGAACTGGCCTTCGCACAGCGCCAGGCAGGTCTCGTCGTACAGCCGGACCAGCGCCAGCACCTTGGCGTCCGGGAAGCCGAGCTCGGTCAGCCGATGGAGCGCCAGCCGCGACAGCGTGAACAGCGTGTCGCCGGCATTGATCGCGTGGGCGATGCCGTAGACCGTCCACAGCGTGGCCCGGTGGCGGCGCTCGGTGTCGCCGTCCTCGATGTCGTCGTGGACGAGGCTGAAGTTGTGGCCAAGCTCGACGGCCGCGGCGCCGGGCAGCGCCGATCTGTGGTCACCGGCGATCGATTCGTAGGCCAGCAGGCCGAGCAGCGGCCGCAGGCGCTTACCTCGCCCGCCGTCGGTCTCGCGATCGAGGCCCAGGTGGTAGCGCACCATCTCGTACAGCTCGACCGTCCGCTCGTCCTCTACGCGCTCGATGACGCGCAGGATCTCGGACTCGGTGTCGGCGATCAGGGCGTCGATGTCCGTGCTGATCACGCCCGGAGCATACAGGCCGTCCTGAACGCGTACCCTTGGCGAAGCATGCCCGCCCCGCGCGTCTACCAGACATCGGCCATCGTGCTGTCGCGCTTCGAGCTTGGCGAGGCGGACCGCGTGCTGACCCTGTTGACGCCGCACGAGGGCAAGCTGAAGGCGATCGCCAAGGGCGTTCGGCGCCCCAAGAGCCGGATCGGCGGCGCGGTCGAGCCCTTCGCCGAACTGCACCTCGTGCTCGCTCGAGGCCGGACGTTCGATGTCGTCACACAGGCGTCGGTCGGCCATGCCTGGCTGCGCCTGCGCGACGGGCTGGAGGCGACGGCAACGGCGTGGTACATGGGCGAGCTGGCCGAGCGGGCGGTCGAGGAGCGTGCCGCCGGCGCCTACCCCGTCTACGCCCTGCTGCGCCGTGCCTTCCAGCTGCTCGACGACGGCATGGCGCCGGCGCGCGTAGCGCGCTGGTTCGAGTTCGGCCTGGCCGACGCGCTGGGCATGCGGCCCGAGGTCGAGCGCTGTGTCGAGTGCGACCGGATGCTCGAGCCCGCCGAGGGCTACCGCTGGGTTCCGCTCCTGGGCGGCGTGCTGTGCGACGGCCACCTGTCCGTGCCGGCTGAGCAGTCAGCCCTCAGCCTGGCCGCGCTGAAGCTGCTGCGCGCGTACCGACGGATGGACATCGAGGCCATCGCCGCGCTGCGCCTGCCGGCCGCGGTCGAGCTCGAGGCCGAGAACGCCCTGCGTCGCTTCGTGCGCCACGTTCTCGAGCGCGACCCGCGCTCGCTCGGCTTCCTCGACGAGGTGCGCGCCGGAGTGGCGCCGGCCGCCGGCTGAGCGGCGGCGCGTGCGAGAATGCTGGGCCCGTGACCGATCTGCAGATTGACCTTCAGCCCGACCCTGGGCCTGCCGTGGCCAACCTCGAGACGATCGTCTCGCTGGCCAAGCGGCGCGGCTTCCTGTTCCCGAGCTCGGAGATCTACGGCGGCATCAACGCCGTCTGGGACTACGGACCGCTCGGCGTGGAGCTCAAGAACAACGTCAAGGGCGCCTGGTGGCGGGCGATGGTCCAGCTGCGCGACGACATCGTGGGCCTGGACGCGGGCATCCTGATGCACCCCCAGGTGTGGGTCACGTCGGGCCACGTGGAATCGTTCAGCGACCCGCTGGTCGAATGCCGGACTGACCAGCTGCGTTTCCGCCTGGACGAGCTGCCCGGCACGGAGGGACTGTCGCAGACCGACCTGCGCGATCCGGCGATCGTCGAGCGGCTGGGCCTGCGCTGCCCGGCTGACGGCGGCGAGCTCTCCGCGCCGCGCCGCTTCAACCTGATGTTCCGCACCTTCATGGGTCCGGTCGAGGAGGACGCCAGCGTC
This sequence comes from Candidatus Limnocylindrales bacterium, assembly GCA_035553915.1. Taxonomy (GTDB): domain Bacteria; phylum Chloroflexota; class Limnocylindria; order Limnocylindrales; family CSP1-4; genus JALYGJ01. Next base: position 4,062 of record DATMJK010000052.1, read on the forward strand.
GTGTACATGCGCCCGGAGACCGCGCAGGGCGCTTACGTGAACTTCAAGAATGCCCAGCAGTCCACGCGCAAGAAGCTGCCCTTCGGCATCGCCCAGGTGGGCAAGGCCTTTCGCAACGAGATCACGCCCGGCAACTCCGTCTTCCGCACGCGTGAGTTCGAGCAGATGGAGATGCAGTACTTCGTGCCGCCGCCAGAGGCGGCGCGGATCTTCGAGGAGTGGCTGCCGCGGCGCTGGGACTGGTATGCCGGGCACGGCGTCAATCCCGAACGGCTGCGCTTCCGCGAGCACGCGCCCGACGAGCTGGCCCACTACGCCAAGAAGGCAGTCGACGTCGAGTACCGCTTCCCCTTCGGCTGGAAGGAGCTCGAGGGCATCCACAACCGGGGTGACTGGGACCTCTCGCGCCACGCCGAGGCTTCCGGCGAGAACCTGTCCTACTTCGACCCCGCGACCAACGAGTCCTACATCCCGTGGATCGTCGAGACCGCCGCGGGCGCCGATCGCGCCGCCTTCACCTTCCTGATCGACGCGTACCGCGAGGACGAGGTGCGCGGCGAGAAGCGCGTCTCGCTGGCGCTCCACCCGTCGCTCGCGCCGTACAAGGTGGCCGTCCTGCCGCTGCTCAAGAAGCGGGCCGAGATCGTCGAGATCTGCCACCGGCTGCGCGCCGACCTGGCGACCGAGATGATGGCCGTCTACGACGACACTGCCGCCATCGGCAAGCTCTACCGCCGCCAGGACGAGATCGGCACGCCCTGGTGCGTGACGGTTGACGTCGATTCGCTCGACGATGGCGCGGTGACGGTTCGCGAGCGCGATTCGATGGAGCAGCAGCGCGTGCCGCTGGAGGGGGTCAAGCGGCTGCTGATGGACCGACTGGCCGAGGCGCGCCCGTAACCTGATCAGGGCCCGCGCGGGCATGCGCCGGGGTCGGCCAAACCCAACGTGCCACTTGACGCGCCGTCACGGCTGACTACTATGTCGCGCATGGTACCTGTTCAAGCACGCGACGTTGTGAGCGAGCTCAGGCGCGGCGTGCTCGAGCACTGCGTGCTGGCGGTGGTGCGCGACGAGGAGTCCTACGGGTTCGACATCGTGCGCACGCTGTCGCGCAACGGGGGGCTGGTGACGAGCGAAGGCACGATCTACCCGCTGCTGGCCCGGCTCCGACGAGAGGGACTGGTGACGACAACGTGGCGCGAGTCCGAGTCAGGTCCGCCTCGGCGCTACTACCGGATCACGCCCGATGGCCGCCTTGCGCTCGAGCTGTTCATCGCCGAGTGGAGCAATTTCCGCGCCGCAGTAGACCGGGTGCTGTCCGGTCAGACAGAAGAGGGAGCAGATGTCTGAAGCGCTGATCTCCGACTACCTGGGTCGCCTGGACGCGGCTGCCTGGCCCCTGCCACCTAGCCGGCGCAGCGAGCTGACGGCCGAGGTACGCGAGCACATCGAAACGGCGCTCACGGAGGCAGGCAGCCGCGACGAGGTCACCGTCCGCAATGTGCTCGACCGACTGGGCAGGCCGGAGGACATCGTGGCCGCCGAGATGGAGGGCGAAGTACCGGTCCGTCCGGCCACTGCTGGCCGCGGTGCCGCAGCCGCGGCCTCCGGCTGGCTGGCACAGGCCAACGCGCGAGGCTGGGGCCTGATCGAGATCGCAGCCGTGTCGATCCTTGCGGGAGGCTGGCTATTGCTGTGGTGGGTCGGCCCGATCATCGGCGCCGTACTGGTGTGGTTCTCCGAACGATGGACGGGCCGCGAGAAACGCGTCGCTTCGGCCATCGTGTTCGGGCCGCTGATTGCCGGGCTGGTGCTCACCGTGATCGTGCTCGCAGGCGGCGTCGGGCTCGGGTTCGGCGGCTTCACTGGGATGGGCGGGGTGGAGTTCCCTCGGCCCGGGGGATTCGGAGTGTCGTTCGCACTGACGGCAGTGGCGGCATTACTGGTCGCGCTGCTGCCAATCGTGGCCGGCGTCGGAGCGGCGATCTATCTGGGATTGGCCCTGCAGCGGCGCCGCTGAGGATCAGTGCAGGATCTGCGACAGGAACTGCTTGGTCCGCTCCTGTTGCGGGTCGCCGAAGATCTGGCTGGGCGGGCCCTGCTCGACGATCAGGCCCTCGTCGAAGAAGACCATTCGATCGGCGACCGCGCGGGCGAAGCCCATCTCGTGCGTCACGCAGAGCATGGTCATGCCTGATTCAGCCAGCTCGCGCATGACGTCGAGCACCTCGTTGATCATCTCCGGGTCGAGTGCGGACGTGGGCTCGTCGAAGAGCATGATCTTGGGCTGCATCGCCAGCGCACGCGCGATCGCCACGCGCTGCTGCTGGCCGCCGGACAGCTGGGCCGGGTACTTGTGCGCCTGCTCGGGGATGCCGACGCGCTGCAGCAGCTCCATTGCCTTCTCATCGGCCTTCTGGCGCGACCACTTGCGGACCTTCTTCGGGCCGAGGGTGACGTTCTCGAGCGCGGTCAGGTGCGGGAACAGGTTGAACGACTGGAAGACCATCCCGATCTCGCTGCGGATGGCGGCGATGTTGCGGATGTCATTGGTCAGCTCGATGCCGTCGACGATGATGTCGCCGCGCTGGTGCTCCTCGAGCCGGTTGATCGTCCGGATGAAGGTCGACTTGCCCGAGCCGGACGGGCCGAAGATGACCATCACCTCGCCCGGCTTGACGTTCATGTCGATGCCGCGCAGCACGTGCAGCTGGCCGAACCACTTGTGCACATCGCGGCAGACGATGATGTCCTCGGCCTGGTCGACCGGCATCGTGGGCGTGGCTTGACTCTCGCTCATCGGGTTGTCACCTCATCTCGTTCCGACGCCCATCGCGGCCTCGAGCCGGTAGCTCGCCTGGGACATGGCATAGCAGAGCACGAAGAAGACGGCACTGATGAACACGTACACCTCCAGGTGCGTGCCGAAGAATGCCGGCTGGGCGAGCACCGAGCGGCCGATGCCCAGCAGCTCGAG
>DATMJK010000053.1:0-30177 GCA_035553915.1 Candidatus Limnocylindrales bacterium
GACAAGCAACGCGGAAAGGCGGCATGAACCAGTCGTTGCCGGACCGATTCTGGGCGAAGGTCGAGAGGACCAAGGGATGCTGGCTCTGGAAGGCTAGTCGCACATCGGCACAGAAACGCTACGGGCAGTTTGCCGTTGCGACCGGCCGCCGACCAGGTAAGTGTCGAGTCGCCCACCGCGTGGCGTGGGAGCTGACCTATGGTCCGATCCCCGCAGGGATGGTCGTCTGTCACTCGTGTGACAACGGGCTGTGCGTTCGGCCAGATCACCTCTTCCTGGGGACGCCGCGCGCGAACAATCAGGACATGATGGCCAAGGGTCGCCACCGTCCGGTGCGCGGCGCTTCGCACCCCGGCGCGAAGCTCACTGAGGCCGCCGTTGCGGAGATTAGGCGTCGCGCAGCCCAGGGCGAGTCGCAGGGCCAGCTCGCGCGAGCTTACGCCGTGGCCCCCTCGCTGGTTGGTCGGGTCATCAACGGGCAGTCCTGGCCACACGTCGCAGCCGAGTGACCCTCCCCCGTTCGCCCGAGCAGCTCCGCGGCCGCCGCGCCGCGCGCTGGCTGCGCGAGAGCACCGCCGGCCAGATGGCCATGTACGGCCCGGACAGCCAGCGCCGGCTGCAGGATCGCGCGATCGCCCACCTTGAGCTCGTTGACAGCGGCCTTGCGTGGGAGCCGGCCCAGTCGGGCTCGACCGTCTACTTGGGGCCAGCAATGGCGGCCATGCTCGACGCCGCCCGGGCCGGGGAGTTCGACGTCCTGGTCGTCGCCTACGTCGATCGCTGGCAGCGCAACCTCCGCCAGACGCTCAACCTGCTCGAGGACGAGCTGCACCCCGCCGGCGTCGCCGTCTGGTTCTGCGACGAAGAGATCCTGTCATCGAACGATCGGGCCTGGGACCAGCTCGTGGACCGCGCCAAGGCAGCCGAGTCGTGGCTCCGGGTTCACCGCAAGCGTGTGCGCGAGGGCCTGGCGGCCAAGCTGGCCAGCAAGCGGGATCCCGGCGGCCGCCCGCCCTTCGGCTTCCGCCGCAACGCTGAGAAGCTGGTCGAGCCGGATCCCGCCAAAGGTCCCGTTGTCCGGACAATATTCGAGCACTCGGCCGGCGGCCTGGCGGACCGCGAGGTCGCCGCCCTGAGCGGGGTCCCGCTCTACACGGTGCGCGGGATCCTGACCAGCCCTCTGTACGTCGGCCGCTTGCGCGACGGCGGCCCTGCCAACTGGCCGCCGCTCGTGGATGTTTCCGTGTGGAACCGTATCCAGGCCGCGCGCTCGAGGCGCGCCACGAATGCCGGCCGGCCGGCGCATCCGTCGCGACCCTACGCCCTGTCGATGCTCTACTGCGCCAGCTGCGGTGGCCACCTGACCGGCGACACCGGCTACTACATGCACCGCGATGCCTGTCTCGCCTTCATGGCTGCTCGGCCGGCGCGGGCCGGCCGCGGCCGGCGCGACGGCAAGTGCTATCGCCGCGAGTGGTACGAGGGGGCGATCGGCCAGCTGCTCGAGCGCGTCCGCCTGAACGCCTCGACGCTGGCTGCCGTGGTCGGTGAGGTCGCCGCGCCGCCGGCGTCGGTCGATCGACTTGCGTTGGCCAGGATCGAGAGAGAACGCGACGTGGCCCTGGCTCGCTACCGCCGGGACCGCGACGCGGCCGTGCTCGAGCGCACGATGGCGCGACTCGATCGCGAGCAGGTCGCCGCCGAGCAGCCGGTGGAGTCGGAGGGCATTGACGCCGGCGACGCCAGGCGCTACCTGGAGCAGCTCGCCGACACCTGGCAGGCGCTCGAGCACGAGCCCGGCCGCGGCCGTCGCATGCTCGCCGAGGCGCTCTTCGAGCGGATCGAGGCGCTCGGCTTCCGTGAGGCGACGGTTCACTTGACCGAGACCGCCGCTCGTCACGGACTTGCCGCCGTGCTACCGTCCCGCCTGGAGCTGGCTATTTCTGGGTATGGTCGGGGCGAGAGGATTTGAACCTCCGACCACCAGTCCCCCAGACTGGTGCGCTACCAGACTGCGCCACGCCCCGAGCCGAGGTCCGAGTCTAGCAGAGCCTCTTTCTGCCACGGCCTGCGACAGCCTTGCTTCGAACAGGGTCGCCCGAGGGGGGCGACGTCATCTGGGAGGGAGAAATAGAGGTGATCGGAGGAGCAACCAGGGCCTGTCTTGACGCCGGCGGCGCTTTACGCGCTGCACGCCCCGACGGAGCGAGACCGGGACTCTTGGTGTGCCCGCCAGTATCCGCAGCTCGGCCGACTGGTCGGCCCACGGCGCCGCGAGAGAGTCCTCACCTGGCCTGATATCCGGTTGCTGCCTCCGATCAATTGGCAGGCTTTCAGCCTACGCGTCAGGCGGCCATGGGGTAGATGACCTGCCGACAATCGGTCGCGTCACAGGTACCGAACGCGAGGCGGAAAGGTGCGGTCTGCGGCGGAGAGGTGCGGATAGGTGAGTCTTGCAGAAGCCTTGCAGGCTTCTACGGCGCGGCAGGCTCGCCTGGGAACGCCTGCCTTGCCCACTCCTCGAGACCGGCTAGCTCGTCCTTCTGCTCGCGGCTGAGCAGGTCGATCAGGCAGCGCTGGACGCTTTTGCCCTGGAAGATCGCGTTGTGCACCTCGCGCGCGATGGGCATCTCGACGCCCGAGCGACGGGCCAGCTCGAGCGCGGCGGTGACCGTGTAGGCGCCCTCCGCGACGCCAGGCAATGTGCCCTCGATCTCTGACCACCGGCGGCCGCGGGCGAGCTCGACGCCCAGGCGGTGGTTGCGCGACAGCGGCGAGAAGCATGTCGCGACGACGTCGCCCAGCCCGGCCAACCCGGCAAAGGTCAGCGGGTTTGCGCCGGCTGCCACACCCAGGCGGGTCATCTCGGCCAGCCCGCGGGTGATCAGCCCGGCCTTGCCATTGTCACCAAAGCCGAGCTGCTCCGCAGCGCCGGCGGCGATAGCGACGATGTTCTTGAGCGCGCCGCACAGCTCGACGCCGATCACGTCCCGGTTGCGGTACAGCCGGAACGATCGGCTGGCGACCATCTCGACCACCGCCGCGCCCACCGCCTCATCGGCCGCGCCGACGACCGCGCTGGCGGGCAGCCCACGGGCGATCTCGAGCGCCAGGTTGGGGCCTGATAGCGCAGCCACGCGCCGTTCGGCATCAGGCACGACCTCGCACAGGACTTGGGTCATGCGTAGCAAGGTGTCGCGCTCGATGCCCTTGGCGACCGAGACGATCAGCGCGTCAGGGTGGACGTGCGCCGCCACGCGCTCGGCCGCCGAGCGCATCCCCGCGGCGGACGTGGCGAAGATGACGAGCTGGTCGGCGCCGGCCAGCGCCTCCGGCCGGTGGTCCACCTCGACCTCAGCCGGCAGCTGGATGCCCGGCAGGTGTCGCGCGTTCTGGCGCTCCTGCGCGATCTGGCGGGCATGTTCCTCGTCCCGCGCCAGCAGCGCAACCGGGCCGGAGCGAGCCAGCTGGATTGCCAGCGTCGTGCCCCACATGCCGGCGCCGACTATCGCGCGGCGGGCCTGCAGCTCCAAAGTTCGGCTCGCTTTGCTAGCGGCTGGCCGCGCGCGCCGGGCGACCGCGGCGGCGTCGTTGCGGTGGACGATCCATCTGTTCGCGCGACCGCTCACGGAAGACCATGCGCAGCGGCGTGCCGGCGAATCCAAAGGCCTCGCGCAGGCGGTTCTCGAGGTAGCGCTTGTAGGAGAAGTGGATCTCGGCCGCTGACGAGGCAAAGAAGACGAACGTCGGCGGCTCGATCGCCACCTGGGTGGCGTAGTAGAGGTGCGGACGCCGGTTGCGGACGGACGGCGGCTGCTGGCGGAAGGTCACCTCGCGCAGCAGCGCATTGAGAGCGGCCGTCGGGACGCGCCGGCGGCGCTCGGCGGCGATCTCGAGAGCGGCCTCGATCACGCGACTCACGCGCTGGCCGCTCTTGGCGCTGATGGCCACGATCGGGGCGAAGCCGATGAACGGCGCGTCGCGCCGGATCACCGCCGCGTACTCGTCAAAGGTGCTCGGGTCCTTCTCGACGAGATCCCACTTGTTGATCGCCACCACCAGGCCCACGCCCTCGTCGAGCACATAGCCGCAGACATGGGCGTCCTGTGCGGTCAGGCCCTCGGTCGCATCGAGGACGACGACCGCCACGTCGGCACGGCCAACGGCCTTGAGCGCGCGCAGGGTCGCAAAGCGCTCGGCCGCGGGGCCGCCGGCGACCTTGCCACGACGGCGGATGCCGGCGGTATCGACGAGCCGAACCTCGCGGCCAGCCCATTCGAGGGTGGTGTCGATGGCGTCGCGGGTCGTGCCCGGCACGTCGCTCACGATCGCTCGCTGCTCGCCCAGCAGCGAGTTCAGCAGCGAGCTCTTGCCGACGTTCGGCCGGCCGACTATGGCCACGCGCGCCGGGCGATCGTCGAACACGAATGCCGCAGGCTCGACCTCCTCCCCTGCTGGCTCGTGGCCGCTCGCCGCCTGCTCCTGATCCCAGGCCGCCTGCTCGCTCTCGCGTCGCTTGCGCTCGAGCTCGGCCTCCGACTCGGCCGGCAGGGCCCAGACGAGGGCATCGAGCAGGTCACCCGTGCCGCGGCCGTGGACTGCGCTGATGAGGTGCGTCTCTTCCCAGCCCAACCGGTGGAACTCCGCTGCCTCCATCTCCAGGCGCTGGTTGTCAGCCTTGTTGACGGCCAGCAGCACCGGCGCGCGGGCCGAGCGCAGGACCTCCGCGGCCTCGAGGTCGGCCGGCGTAGGACCGGCTGCCGCATCGACCAAGAAGAGGATCACGTCCGCCTCCTCGATCGCCAGCCGTGCCTGCTCCTGCACGCGCTCCTCGATTGCGTCCCCCGGCCGCTGCTCGAGGCCACCTGTGTCGACGACGATGAAACGTCGGCCGTTCCACTCGGCGACGTCGTACAGCCGGTCGCGGGTGGTGCGTGCCTTGTCCTCGACGATCGCCACCCGCTCGCCGATGATGCGGTTGAAGAGCGTGCTCTTGCCGACGTTCGGGCGGCCGACGATGGCGACGATGGGCAGGCCCTCGAAAGGCTGGTCGGGCAGCCGGCCGCGGGTCGGCCGGCGGGCGCGCCTCGGCGGCACGCTAGGCGGCGCCGGCGACCGGCGCCTGGCGCTTGATCGGGCGCCCCTGGTCGTCGAGCGAGCTCGAGCGGTAGGCCGGCTCGGCGACGGCGGTGATCGCCTCGCGGGCGAGCTCCCGCGCGCGCAGTCGCATCGCGTCGCTGCCGGCGAGCTCGTAGACGCGCTGGGCGACCGCCTGCAGATCCTCGATCGGGGTGGAGGTCCCGCCCGTCACGCCAACGACCGTTGAGCCGGCGAAGGCGGCGGGGTCAGCGAGGTCATGCGCGCTCTCGATCTGGACGACCGGCTTGCCCGCAATCTGGCACAGCCGGGTCAGCTCCTTGGTGTTGGCGCTGTTGCGCCCACCTACGACGACCATCATGTCGACCTTGTCGGCGAGGTCCATCGTGTCCTGCTGCCGGCGGATGGTCACCGGGCAGACGGTGTTGACGACCTTCAGCTCGTGGCACCGGCTGACCAGGAATGCGGCCAGCTTCTCGAACTTCCACGGTGGCTGGGTGCTCTGGCTGATGAGCGCCATCCGTTTGGTGCGCGGGATGCGCTGCCAGTCCTCCTCCTCGTCGACGACGATCGCGTCCGGCGCGAAGCCGAGCATGCCCACCACCTCGGGGTGTCGGGGCGTGCCCAGGAGCACGATCGTGTAGCCCTCCTCCACGAGCTTGGCCAGCTCGCGGTGCTCCTGCACCACCCAGGTGCACGTGCCGTCGATCACCTCCAGGCCCTTGGCCTGGGCACGGTCCATCACCTCCGGCGTCACGCCGTGGGCGCGGATGACGACCGCCGCCCCTTGCTCGACGTCATCGAGCGAGTCGACGGTCACGATGCCCTGACCCTGCAGCTGGGTGATCACACCCTCGTTGTGGACGACCTGCCCGAGAGTGTGCGTCTGCTTGCCCTGCGCTGCCGCCAGCCGGGCGTAGTCGATCGCCTCGCGGACGCCGTAGCAGAAGCCCGTGCGGCGGGCGACGAGGACCTGTTGAACCGTTCCCATGACCGGTCAAGTATGGCACCGCGACCCGATGCCAAGCGCCTCCGGCCAGGTCGGCGCCGGAGCAGGCTAGGGCGCGGGCGAACCCAGCGCGCCACGCAGCGAGCCGGTCAGCTTGGACTCGTCGATCCGCCGGACGTAGCAGGTGAAGCCACGGTCGTCGTTGTCCGTCCAGCTCTTGCGCGTCGGATAGAAGTAGCCGATGTCGTGCAGCCGATCCTGCTCGTAGGCCAGACCGGTGTACTCGCCGAAGGCGGGGACGCACTGCTGCTGGACGTAGGCCAGCGCATCGGCGTCGGGCCGGGCCCGACTCTAGCCAATCGGCGCGTCGCTGTCCATTCGCGGTCGATGGGCGCCGCGATGACGCTCATCGATGAGTGCCGCCAGCCGGCCCATGATCTCGTCAGCTGCGCCGCGGATCTGCTCGCGCCGAGACAGGGCAGGATCCGGCTCAGGAAGGAGAAAGGGACGGCCTACGCGGAGCGTGATCGGCGCGCGCAGCCGGGGCAGCACCCGGCCGGGCCCCAGGAAGCGGTCCGTACCGGAGATGCCCACGGGCACGACGGGCACGGCGGCCCGGCTGGCGAGCAGCGCGGCACCGGGCTTGGGATCAGCCAGCTGACCGGTTCGACTGCGTGTGCCCTCGGGGAAGATGCACAGCACCTCGCCGCGATCGAGCACCGCCTTGGCCGCTCGGAAGGCCTCGATGTCGTTGCCCCCTGCTCGAACGGGCGTCACGCCCTGGCTGCGCAGGAACGTGCCCAGCGGCCCGACGAATAGCGACTCCTTGGCCAGGATGTGCATCTGCCGGCCGAGGGCGGGCGTCAGCCAGCCGAACACGAATGGCGGGTCGGCGTTCGAAAGGTGATTGGCGACGACGATCAGCGGGCCGTTGCGCGGCAGGTTGTGCAGGCCGTCGACGCGCACCCGCGCCGCGAGCCGAAGCAGCGCGCGCGCAAGCCAGGCGGCCAGCCGGCCGAGCAGGGAGATGGAGCGACCCGAATCAGCCATTCTGGTCGGTGCGTTCGATCAGGCGCACGACCTCAGCGACCGTCTGCTCGAAGGTGTTGCCGTCTGTCTTGACCACGACCGCCCCGTCAGGCACGCGCAGCGGCGCGGTCGCTCGGTTGCTGTCAATGCCGTCACGCCGGCGCAGCTCGAGGGCGATCTGCTCGACGGCGTTGGGGTCGTTGGCGACGTCGCGCTCGGCGGCGCGGCGCCTGGTCCGTTCCTCGATCGACACATCGAGGTAGATCTTGAGGTCAGCGTCGGGCAGGACGATGCTGCCGATGTCCCGGCCGGCCATGATCAGCCCACCGCCGGCGGCCAGCGCGCGCTGGACGGGCAGCAACGCGGCGCGCACGGGCGCGTGGCGCGAGACCTGGCTGACGTGCCGGTCAACTGCCGCGGTGTGCAGCTCGGCGGTCACATCGCGACCTGCGGCGAGCAGCCTGACATAGCGCTCCTGCGCATCCGGCGCAAGCTCGAGCTCGCCTACCAGCGGCAGCAGCGCCGCGGCGTCATCGACGTCGGCGCCGCGCTCGATGGCCAGCCAAGTCAGGCCGCGGTAGAGCACACCCGTGTCGCAAAAGCGGTAGCCCAGCCGCGCCGCGGCGGCGGCGCCGACCGTGCTCTTGCCACTGCCGCCCGGGCCGTCGATGGCGATCGTCAGCCGCGGCCGACCACCGCCCACCGCGTCCGCATTGTCGCCAGCGGTCGTGAGGGCGACGACCTCCGCGCCGGACAGCTGGCGCACGTCGCCCAGGCGCATGCCGGTCATGCTCAGCCCGCCGAAGCGCACTCGCACGAGCCGTCCGACCGGCGCGCCAATGGCGGCGAACATCCGGCGCACCTGGCGCTTCCAGCCCTGGCGCAGCACGACCGTGTACCAGCTCAGGCTGCCCGGCTCGGGGCCGATGCTCGCTCGCAACGAAGCCAGCTCATCGGCGCGAAGGCGACGCAGCCCGGACAGTGTCGCGCGGCCCTCTTCCATCGGAACGCCCGCCGCCAGGGCGCGCTGCTGCTCAACGGTCAGCGGCTGCGCTAGCCCGACGGCGTACTCGCGCTCAACGCCGTGCCGCGGATGCAGCACCTGCTCGGCCCATGTTCCGTCGTTGGTCAGCAGGATCAGCCCCTCCGAGTCACGATCCAGTCGACCGACCGGGTAGATGCGCGCCCGGCGGCGCACGTCGGCCGGCACGAGGTCCAGTACCGTCCGGGCGGCATGCCGGTCGCTGACCGTGCTCGTCACGCCGGCCGGCTTGGCAAGCAGCAGGTGGATGCGCTCGGCTGGGGGCGCGACCGGCTGGCCGTCGACCGTCAGCCGTGCCGTGCTCGGATCGATCCGCTGGCCGACCGTCGCCTGCACGCCATCGACCTCTACCCGGCCGGCCGCGATCAGCTGCTCCACGTGACGCCGCGAGGCGACCCCGGCATCGGCGAGTGCCTTCTGGATGCGCACGCCCTCAGCCATCGCGCACGGCCGGCTCGTCCGCATCAGCCTGCGCGTCACCGAGCGGTTGCGCCAGGCGGGCAGCGACGTCAGTCTCGAGAGGTGGCAGCTCCTCGAGCGAGGCCAGCCCGAAGCGCTCCATGAACTCGAAGCCGGTGGCGTAGAGGATCGGCCGCCCGACCGTGTCGGCCCGGCCCTGCTCGACTACCAGCCGCCGGTGGAGCAGGCTGCGCAGCACGTAGTCCGAATCGACGCCGCGGATGCGCTCGACGACGGCCCGCGTCACCGGCTGGCGGTAGGCGACGATGGCCAGCGTCTCGAGCGCGGCTGGCGAAAGGCGCAGGCCGTCCGTGCCCACGTAGCGCGCGATGAGGGCACCCGCCTCGGGCGCAGTGGCCAGCTCGACCCGCTCGCCGGAGACGACCAGCCGCAGCCCGCGCTCGCGCAGCGCCACCTCGAGGTCGCCCAGGCGCTCGTCGACCGTCTCGGGCGCCACCCCGGCGAGGCTGGCAATCTCGCGCCGCGATAGCGGACGCTCGGCGACGAAGAGCAGTGCCTCGAGCTCGGTGACCGACAGCTCGCCGGCTGCCGGCGCGTCAGTCATCGGCCTCGACGGCGATCGCCACGCGTCGTGTATCAGCGGGCGGCTGCAACCGGCGCAGCTGGATCGGCCCCCACGGCTCGCGCTGCTCGACGACCAGCTCCCGACCCTTGACCAGCTCGAGCATGGCCAGGAAGGTGACTGCCACGACGACCCGGTCGCGGACGTCATGCAGCAGCTCCTGCAGCACCAGCCGGGGTGCACCGTCGAGGGCCTGGCGGATGGCCCTGGCGCGCTCCTCGAGAGTGACCGTGCGCGTGATCGGCTGGGCTGGCGGCGGAGCCGGCGGCACGACCGTCGTCGCCTGGGCCAGCGCGGCGGCCAGCAGCCGGGCATCCAGCGGCGGCCCCTCGGGCGGGCGGGCGCCGGCCAGCCCGGCAGCCAGCGCGACGCCGGGCTCACGCCTGAACAGGCTCAGCTCCGCCTCCAGCCGCAGACCAAGGCGCAGGCCCGCGCCACGATATCGCCGGTACTCGATCAGCCGCCTGCGCAGCTCCTCCTCCGGGTCCAGCGCCGATTCCTCGCCCTCTGGCACAGCCTCGACCGACGGCGGTCGCGGCAGCAGCGCGCGCGACTTGATCAGGATCAGCTGCGAGCAGATGGCGACGAAGGCGCTGAGCATCGGCAGCCGGCGCTGGTCGAGCCGGGCGACAGCATCGAAGTACGCGCCCGCGAGGTCGCCCAGGCGGACCGTCAGCACATCCATCTGGCGCTGCTCGATCAGCGACAGCAGCAGGGCGAGCGGGCCATCGAACGACTCGAGCCGGACGTGCGTCGCTTCCTCCGGCCGGCGCGCCTGCTCGAAGCGGACCTCGGCTGATCGCGCGGCGCCAGCCGCAATGCCGGCCCGGGCAAAGGGCGTCGGCGGAAGTGTCGTGCTCACCGTTCAGCTGGCCTCGTCGGCCAGGCGCAGGGCTTGGCCCATGGCGTCGCTGCCCGGATCGGCCTGGAGCCGCACCAGCTCGGCCACGCGCTCGCCGCAGCCGGCGGCGCGGCACAGCTCGGCCGAGCGCTCGGCGTGGCGGTCGAGGTTCTGGAACGCCGTGTCGAAGCCGGGCAGCAGTGCCCACGCGCGGCGCACGCGCGAGCCGTAGCGCTCAGCCAGCGACCAGCCGACGCGATGCCAGACACCAACGTCGCGCGCCTTGCCACAGTCATGCAGCAGGCCTGCCAGCAGCAGCTCCGGGTCCTCGTGGCCCTGGGCGCGCAGGGCACCAACGACATCCAGCCCGTGGCGCTGGTCCGCCCGGTGCATCTGCTCGAAAAGCTCCAGCTGGGCGGCTGTGAGCCAGTCGGACAGCGCGGAGCGCTCTGCGGCATTCACCCGACCAAAGACGTGGCGTGCGAACTGGCGCGTCTTACCCGCCCACCAGCCGCGGGCCGGCGGATGATTCATCACAGTCCGAGCCCGATAAGCCGGGCACTGCCCGTGAACAGCCTAACGAAGCCGCTGATGACCGGACTGATGTAGGGCATGCCCAAAAATATGACCGCCAGCAGGATCAGGAACCCGTACTGCTCCACTTGGCGCATCTGGTAGGCGATGCGCGCGCTGACCAGGCCGCTGACCACCTTCCAGCCGTCAAGCGGGGCAATCGGCAGCAGGTTGAAGAGGAACAGGATGGCGTTGATGATGACCCACATCACAGCCACGTTGTTGAGCAACGCCAGCGGGAACGAGCCGAGCATCGCCGAGCGTAGGCCCGGATCGCCCCAAGCGAGCTGGAGCGGCACGGCCACGACGATGGCCAGGACCAGGTTCGACACCGGCCCCAGCGCGGCGACCATCGCCTCGCCGCGCCGGCCGTAGCGCAGGTTGTATGGGTTGACCGGCGTCGGCTTGGCCCAGCCGATGAAGAAGCCGGTCTGCAGCAGCGCGGTCAGCAGCAACACGATCCCGCCGAATGGATCGAAGTGGACGATCGGGTTGAGCGACAGCCGGCCCTGCCAGCGAGCCGTCGAGTCGCCGAGCATGTACGCCGCCCACGCGTGGCAGAACTCGTGCACAGGGAAGGCGACGAGGATGATGACGCCGACGGCCAGGAGCGCGGCGATTAGCTGATCGTCCACCGCCGCTACGGTACGGTATCGCGCCGCCGGCTACAGCCGATCGAGCAGCTCCTGCTTCTTGGCCGCGTACTCCTCCTCGGTGATCGCGCCGCGGTCGCGCAGGTCGGCCAGCCGAGCCAGCGTCTGGGTGACCTCGAGTGGCTTGTCGGCCGGCGGTGCCTCGCTGGACGTCGGCTCGGCGGCGGGCTGCGACGCCGGCGCCACGGAATCTGCTGCGGCCGGCGCGATGGGCGCATCCGGCTCATTGGCCGGGACGGGCGCATCAGCCAGCGCGGCCATCGTCCCCGGCGCGGGCGGCGGCACGGCAGGCGGCGGCAGCGGCTCGCCGTTCATGTCCATCTCGGCGCGCATCGGCGGCGCGGGGGCCCCTCGGTAGTAGCTCATCTCGAGCGCGTGCTTCTGGGTCAGCATCGTCCGCTTGAAGCCCTTCGGGTCGCTGATCATGTCGTAGTCGTCGAGGTCGGTCTCTGCCGACGCGGTCAGGATGTCGAGATGGCCGTAGTTGAAGATCCGGCCGAAGACGCTCTGGTCGAGCTGGGCGTCGTTGACCTTCTCGAGCGCGCTGTCGACCGAGCGCTTGTTGAGCACCCCCCAGACCTTCATCAGCCGACGGTTGGTGATCATGTAGTCCTGTGCCCACCACTGCCACAGCCGGAGCAGCAGGATCACCAGTCCGACGACGAAGAGCGCGATGACGATCCAGCCGAGGACGTTGGCGCCGGCCGTGCCGGGTCGGAGGAAGGCGACGTCCATCCGATCGAGCACCAGTCCACCGACCAGCAGGCCGACGCCGATGATCCACAGCAGCAGGCCGTGGCGCGCGGCGACGACGACCGCCAGCCAGTGCTGGCGCGTGCGCAGCGCCACCTCCTCGCCCTCGATGAGCAGGCTGTCCGCGTATCGCATCGATCTATCCCTCCGATTCTGGCTCAGGCGCGCGGGTGGGCCCGCGCGTAGACCTGTTTTATCCGCTCGCCAGTCAAATGCGTGTAGAGCTGAGTGGTGGTGATGCTGGCATGGCCGAGCAGCTCCTGGACGACCCGCAGGTCCGCCCCGCCCTCGAGCAGGTGCGTGGCGAACGAGTGGCGCAGAGTATGGGGCGTCACGCGGCCGCTGAGCCCGGCGATCAGCGCCGCCCGGCGCAGGCCGCGCCAGGCGCCCATGCGCCCCAGCCGACCACCGCGCGCGGTCAGGAAGAGCGGTCCGCCGCGAGCCAGCCCGCGTTCCCCGACGCGACGCTCGGCAGCGGCCAGCCAGGTAGGCCGTACCTCGGCGAGGTAGCGCGCGAGCGCAGCCAAGGCGACGTCACCCACCGGCAGAAGCCGCTCGCGGTCGCCTTTGCCGATGACCCGCACCGACGCCTCGGCGCTCGACAGGTCGTCTCGGTCGAGACGCAGGGCCTCGCTGATGCGCAGGCCGCAGGCATACAGCAGCTCGAACAGCGCACGGTCACGGACGCCGATGGCGGTCGAGGCGTCAGGCGCTGCAAGCAGTGCTTCGACTGCCGCCACATCGAGCGTGTCCGGCAGCAGCCGGCTGGCCCGCGGCAGGTCGATCAGGCTGGCCATATCGCGCTCGATCAGTCCCTCGGCGAAGCAGAATCGGAAGAAGGCGCGCAGCGCCGCCGCCTTGCGCCGGTGGCTCGAGGGACGCAGCACGCGCGGCGGCCGGGCGAGCGCGGCCAGGTAGTCACGCACGACCGCCGGCTCCGCGCGCCAGGTCGAGCCCGCTCCGGTCACCGCCGCCGCGAACGCGCGCAGGTCGCCGGCGTAGGCCGCAATCGTGGCCGGCGACAGGCCGCGCTCCACGCGCAAGTAGTCGAGGTACGCATCGGTGGCCTGGGCGAGCGAAGGCTCGGCCTGGGTGCTCATGCCGGGGCTGCCTCGGCACGCGCCGTTGCTGCCCGCTCGAGCAGCTCCGAAGCGGCCGCCAGCGCGCCGTCGGTCGTGCCCGCGCCGCCGCCGAGCATCGTCGCCAGCTCGCGTCGCCTGGCTTCGCCTTCCAGCGGCTTGATCTCCGTCACCGTCCGGCCGTCTCGACTGTGCTTCTCGATGTGCAGATGGGCGTCGGCGTAGGCGGCAATCTGGGGCAGGTGCGTCACGCACACCACCTGGTGGTCACGCGCCAAACGCCACAGGCTCCGCCCGACGGGATCGGCGGAGCGCCCGCCTATGCCGGCGTCCACCTCGTCGAAGACCAGCGTCGGCGTGGCGTCGGCGCGGGCCAGCACGCCTTTGATGGCCAGTGCCACGCGCGACATCTCGCCGCCCGACGCGATCCGGGCCAGCGGCCGCGGTGGCTCACCCGGGTTGGGCGCGAGCAGGTAGGCGACGCTGTCCGAGCCCGATTCGTCCAGCTCGGCCGCGTCAATCGCGATCTCGAATGCGGCCTGCGGGAAGCCCAGCTCCTCGAGAGCGCGGGTGACCTCGCGCGCCAGCGCGGCCGCGGTTACGGCTCGCGCCTCTGACAGCCCGGCCGCGGTCTCCCGCGCCGCGCGCTCGAGCAGCTCTGCCTCTGCCTGGCGGCGGGCGCGGTCGGCGTCGAGGCCGCGCAGTCGCTGCGCCTCGGCACGCGCGCTCTCGCCGTACGCGCGCGCCGCCTCCTCGTCCGGACCGTACTTGCGCAGCAACCCGTACAGCACTCCCAGGCGGGTCTCGATGGTCGCTGCGTCAGAGCCCCCGTCGGCGTCCTCCTCCTGGCGCCGGCGAAGCTCGAGCACGACATCGTCGAGCTCCGCCTCGAGACCGGCGAGCCGCTCGCCCAGCGACGCGTAGCTCTCATCGAGCCGGGCCAGCTCAGCCGCCGATCGTGCCGCCAGTGCGAGCTGGTCGCGTGCGCCGCGGTCGCCGGCCAGCAGCACGCGCGCCTCATCTAGCAGGGCGGTGATCCGCTCCGCGCTGGCCAGGCTGGCCATGCGGGCGCGCAGGCGCTCGGTCTCGGCGGGCTGGGGATCGGCAGCCTCGATCTCGTCGGCGGCGTGCTCTGCCAGCTCGATGCGCCGCGCAAGCTCGTGCGGCTCGATGGCCAGCTCGCGCAGCGCCGCCTGGTTCTCGCGCCAGCTGCGCACCTGTTCGCGGACGGCGCTGCGCAGCGCCTCGTGGCCGCCGTACGCGTCGAGCACGTCACGCTGCCAGGGGCCGGACAGCAGGCGCTGCTGCTCATGCTGGCCGTGAATCTCGACCAGCGGCCCGACCTCGGCGGCCAGCCGGCCGACGGTCACCGTCTCGTCGTCGATGCGGGCCACGCTCCGGCCGCTGCCGCTGACCTCGCGAACGCAGATCAGCGGCTCGGGATCCCGCTCGAAGAGCGCCTCCACGCGTGCCGCCTGGGCGCCGTGGCGGATCAGGCTGCTGTCAGCACGGCCGCCCAGCACCAGCGTCAAAGCATCGATGAGCAGCGACTTGCCGGCGCCGGTCTCACCGGTGATGACCGTGAAGCCGGGCGCGAGCGCCACCCTGGCACGCTCGATCAGGGCCAGGTCGCGAACGGCCAGCTCCAGCAGCGCCATGTCCCGGCCTCAGCGCGGCAGCAGCGCGGCCTTGCGCCGCAGCAGCTCCCAGAAGTCGAGCGCGCCGGCCGGCTCGACCAGGCGCAGCGGCCGCTCCAGCGCGCGCACCTCCACCGCGTCACCGACACTCAGTGCGTGGTCCTCGCGGCCGTCGATGCTGACCATGCAGTCGCCACCGTCAATGACCCGCAGCCGGACCGGGTGCTGTGGCCCGACGACGATCGAGCGTACCGCCGAGAGGTAAGCCGCGATGGGGGTCACGACAAGGTTGCGTGCCGTCGGGTCCAGGATCGGGCCACCGGCGCTGAACGAGTAGGCCGTCGAGCCTGTCGGGGTGGCCACAACCACGCCGTCAGCGATCCAGGTGGCGACGTGCGAGCCGCCGATCGTCACCTCCAGGTGGACCACGCGCACCTGTGAGCCGCGGACGACGGCGGCGTCGTTGAGAGCGGCGAATGGACCGCTGACCGGCCCGCCCTCTATCCGGGCCTCGAGCATCATGCGCGGCTCGAACGCATAGTCTCCGGCCACGAGCTCGCCGAGCACCTGCTCCAGCGCGTCCGGCTCCGCCTTGGACAGGAAGCCGACGCGACCCGAGTTGACGCCGAGCACGGGCACGTCGACGACGGCCAGCGCGCGCGCGGCGCGCAGGAACGTTCCGTCGCCACCGAGCACGATCAGGCAATCGGTCTGGGGCAGCCGGTCGACCAGCCCCTGCTGGTCGTTCGATTCCAGCGCCCAGACCCCAATGCCCCGCTCGTTGCACCACGCCATCGCCCGATCGCGCAGCTCGAAGGTCGCCGCCCGGGTCGGGTTGTACGCGAGGCCGAGCCTGGTCATCGGCTGCATCGCTCAGGCCCGCCGCAGGTGGAGCAGCAGCTCGCGGTTACCGGCCGGCCCCGTGAGTGGAGAGTCGATCGCCTCGCCCACCTCAAAGCCATTCGCCCGCGCGTGGTCGCTCACCCTGGCCAGGGCAGCCCGGCGTGCGCTCTCTTCGCGTACCACGCCGCCCGGTGCGTGGCGCGCCTCGACCTCGAACTGCGGCTTGACGAGCGCCACCACCTCGCCCTCCGGCGCGAGTGCGGCGCGCACGCCGCCAAGGACGCGCGTCAAGGAGATGAAAGAGACGTCGATCACGGCCAGGCTCACCGGCTCTGGCAGCGCGACGGCCCGCGGGTGCAAAGGATCGAGACGGGCGGCATGCGTACGCTCCAGCGAGACGACGCGTGGGTCGCCGCGTAGCGACTCGGCGAGCTGACCGCGCCCCACGTCGAGAGCATAGACGCGCGCCGCTCCACGCTGCAACAGCAGGTCGGTGAAGCCGCCGGTCGAAGCCCCGACATCGAGGCAGGACCTCCCTTGCGGGTCGATGCCGAAAGCGTCAAGGCCGGCGGCCAGCTTCTCCGCGCCGCGAGATACGTAGTGGCGGCCCTCGATCAGCCGCAGCTCCGTGCCCGCCTCGACCGTCTCGCCGGGCTTGCGGTCGCGCCTCGCTCCGTCGCCGCTGCCCACGAGCACCCGGCCGGCGAGCAGCAGTGCGGCAGCCGCCGCGCGATCCGGCGCCAGGTCACGCTCGACGATCAGATCGTCGAGCCGGCGCCGGTCGGCACGTGAGGCGCTCAGGCCGAGCGGGCGTGCAGGGCGGGCCGAGCGGGTGTGCTGTCGAGCGCGGCCAGGGCCTCGCGCACCTGGGCGGCAATGCCGGCAGCGTCGAGGCCGAGCGCGCGCCGCAGGTCCGTCACCGCACCGTGGTCGACGAAGCGGTCAGCCGGGATGCCCACCAGCCGCACCGGCACGTCGCGCAGCGTTGGGTCGCTCAGCCCGTGCTCCGCCAGCGCCTCGAGCACGGCCGCTCCGAAGCCACCCGCGACGACGCTCTCCTCGAGGGTCACGACCAGCCGCTTGCCACGCGCATGGCGCAGGATCAGCTCGTGGTCCAGCGGCTTGGCGTAGCGCGCGTTGACCACGCCAACGGACCAGCCCTCGGCGGCCAGCTCGTCAGCCGCTTCGAGGCCGCGCATGACGATCGGCCCGAAGCCCACCAGCAGCAACTCGTCGCCATGGCGCAGCAGCTCTGCCTCGCCGACCGGAATCGGCGTCGGATCGACGGCAGGCAGATCAA
The DNA here is from genome assembly GCA_035553915.1 of Candidatus Limnocylindrales bacterium. Lineage (GTDB taxonomy): Bacteria > Chloroflexota > Limnocylindria > Limnocylindrales > CSP1-4 > JALYGJ01. The sequence goes on from DATMJK010000053.1 coordinate 16,839, forward strand.
AGCCGCTGTCGCGCGGATAGTGCACGGCAAACGGGTGGTCCTGGCCGAAGGCAGTGTGGAGCAGCCGGCGCAGCTCCTGCTCGTCCTTCGGCGAACTGATGACAAGGTTGGGCAGCTGGCGCTGTGCGGTGACGCTGAACATGCCCTGGTGGCTGGTGCCATCCTCGCCCACGAGGCCGGCGCGGTCGACGCCGATCACGACCGGTACGTCGTTCTGGCAGACGTCGTGAACGACCTGGTCGAAGGCGCGCTGCAGGAACGTCGAGTAGAGCGCGACGAAGGGCCGCATGCCGGCCAGCGCGAGGCCGGTGGCGAGGGTCATCGCGTGCTGCTCCGCGATGCCAACGTCGAACATCCGGCCCGGCAACGCAGCCTCGAAGCGCGACAGTCCGGTGCCGGTCGGCATGCCGGCGGTGATGGCGACGACCCGCGGATCAGCCTGACCGAGCGCGATCAGCTCCTCCGCCATCACGGCCGTGTAATTGGGCGGCTTGGACTTGGCGGCCACGGCCTGGGCGAGAGACGGGGTGGCATCGCCGTCGCCGCCGGGAGCCGTCGCGGCTGCGATCGCAGTGTCGTCCGGAACCACCGTCATCGGCGGCAGCGCCGCGCCGTGGAAGCTGACCTTGTCGGCCATCGCCGGCTGGTAGCCGCGGCCCTTCTGGGTCCGGACGTGGACGAGCACCGGGCCGTCCATGTCGCGCAGCGCGCGGCGGAAAGTCGACTCGAGCTGGCGCAGGCTGTGGCCCGGCACAGGGCCGATGTAGGTGATACCCAGATCCTCGAACAGCTGACCGGGCTGGGCGAAGTTGACGACCGACTTGCGCAGCCGGCGCGACCACTCGAGGACGAACGGGCCGACGACCGGAAGCCGCTCGACGGTGTCGTCGTACAGTCTCTTCGAGCCGCGCCACCCCCGCGACAGCTTGATCTGGCTGAGGTAGCGGCTCAGCGCGCCGACTGTTGGGCTGATGCTCATCTCGTTGTCGTTGAGCACGATCAGCATGCGCGCGCCGCGGTGCCCGATGTCGTTCAGCGCCTCGAGCGCGATGCCGCTGATCAGCGCCGCGTCGCCGACGACGACGGCAATCTTCTCGTCGCCGGCGCGCTGGTCGCGGGCGAGGGCCAGGCCCTCTGCGATCGACAGGCCGGTGCCGGCATGGCCGCCGTCGAATACGTCGTGCTCGCTCTCGCTGCGCCGCGGGAACCCACCCACGCCCCCGAGCTGGCGGAGCGTGCCGAACTGCTCCAACCGGCCGGTGAGCAGCTTGTGCGCATAGGCCTGGTGGCCGGTGTCCCAAACGAGCTTGTCCGTTGGGCAATCGAGCTGCCGATGGAGGGCCAGGGTCAGCTCCACGACGCCCAGCGAGCTGCCCAGGTGGCCGCCGGTCTTGGCGACCGTGCGGATGATCGTCCGGCGTATGTCGCGGGCAAGCGTGCGCAGCTGCTGCTCGTCGAGATCACGCAGCTGGTGCGGTCCGGTGATCTGCTCGAGCAATGTCATGCGCCGGCCTCCTCGCCATCGTCGACCGACAGGTCGAGCGTGCGCAGCCGGCCGCCCGGCCCATCGACCAGGCGCTGCAGCCGCAGCTCGGCCTCGCCCAGCAGGCGGGCACAGCGTTCGTGGAGCAGCGCTCCCTGCTCGTACAACTCGATCGACTCCTCCAGCGGCAGGTTGCCGGCCTCCAGCCGGGCGACGACCGATTGCAGCTCGGTCATGGCGGCGTCGAAGGCAAGCGCCTCGATTCTCTGCCTTGCGCTGGACGGTTCGGCGCGCTCGAGCGTGACGCTGCCCGGCCGCTCCAAGGGCTCGTTCATCGTGCGGAGTCTCGCACCTTAGCCACGCGCGCGTCCAACTCCCCTCCTGCCAGCCGGATTGCGAGCGGGTCGCCGGCGGCGACTTGCGCGGGGTCGCGTAGGACCGCCCCGGAGGGTCCGCGGACGATGGCGTAGCCGCGCTCGAGGGTAGCGTAAGGGCCCAGGGCGGCCAGTGTCGCGCTGCGGGCGTTCAGCTCGGCCCGCGCCGTCCCGATGCGCCGGCCGAGATGTGCCGCCATCCGTTCGCCTGCTGCATCCAGGCCGGCCCGACCGTCAGCCAGGCGGGCCGCCACGACGCGCGCCGCACGCTCGAGCAACAGGCCGGTGCGCTCGCGCTCCGCGGCCAGCACCTGCTCGGGGCGGAGGCCGTCGAGCGCACGTCGCTCGCCGTCCAGTGCTCGGCGGCGCTCGGACACTGCCCTGCTGCCGGCCGCCGCCAGCCGGCCGCGAAGCGTCGCCAGCCGGGCAAGCTCGTCCGCGCGCGACGGCACCACCAGCTCGGCCGCCACTGACGGCGTGGCCGCACGGACGTCAGCCGCGAACTCGGCCAGCGTGACGTCAGTCTCGTGGCCGACGCCGACCACGACCGGCAGCGGGTGAGCAGCCACGGCACGCACGACGGCCTCCTCGTTGAACGGCCACAGGTCCTCGAGCGACCCGCCGCCGCGGGCGAGGATGACCACGTCCACGGCGCGACCGGTATCGGGGTCCGTCCAGCGAGCCACGCGGTGGAGGGCCGCGACGATAGTCTGCGCGGCGCCCTGGCCCTGCACCTGGCAGGCGGAGACGAGCAGCCGGGCCATTGGCCAGCGCCGTGCGAAGACCTTGCGCATGTCGTGCAGCACAGCGCCCGACAGGCTGGTCACCAGGCCGATGACCTGCGGCGCCGCGGGCAGCGGCCGCTTACGCGCCGGGTCGAACAGTCCCTCGGCTGACAGCTTCTGCTTGAGCGCCTCCAGGCGCAGTGCAAGGTCACCGAAGCCGGCCGGCTGGAGGGCGTCCACGTAGAGCTGGTACGCGCCCTGCGGCTCGAACACGTCTAGCCGGCCGTGCGCCACCAGGCGCAGTCCCGTTCGTGCCTCGAAAGGCATCATCAGCCGATCGTCACGGAAGACGACGCAGCGCAGCTGGGCGCGCTCGTCCTTGAGCGTGAAGTAGCAATGGCCGGCCGCGCTGATGCTGACCTGGCCGACCTCGCCCTCGACCCACACGTCGCGCAGGCCGGGCGCGCCGCGGAGCGTGTCGCGCACCAGCCGGGTCAGGTCACCGACCGAGACGATCCGGGCGGACGGGCGCGGCTGCTCGAGCGGCTGCATCGGCTCAGTCGTCATCGAACGTCCAGCGCGTGGTGTCGGCCGGGAAGCGGCTCCAGCCGAGCACCTTGCGAGGCGTCACGCGCCAGATGCCAGCCGCCCAGTTCGCGCGCTCGGCCTCGTACCCGTGGGTTGGGATGTACTTTCGGTAGCCCGTCAGCAGGCGCTCGACGAGCGGCTCATCAAGCTGTGTGACCAGCCGGGCCTGGCCCTCCAGGATGAGCGCGTCATCGCCGCGTTCAATGGTGACCACCGCCGCCGGGTTGTCGCGCAGGTTACGGAAGCGGCGCGTCCGTGGGCCACCCTCCATCCAGAACGCGCCGTTGACCCACACGCCCCAGATGGGCGTGACGTGCGGCCGGCCGTCGGGGCGGACGGTGGCAACCCAGTAGATGGGCGCGTCGCGCAGGCGCTCCTCGGCCCACGACCATGGCAGCGTGCCTTCGAGCGTGTCAGGGATGCCGTAGCCATCGGCGGTGTAGGGGCGGCTGACATGAGGACGGTCCGCCACGGCCGCGCCGCCTAGACGCGCGTCAGGTAGTCGCCGGTCCGGGTGTCGATGCGGATGGTGTCACCCTCGCTGACGAAGAGGGGCACCTGCACGACCAGCCCTGTCTCGGTCGTTGCCGGCTTGCGCGCGCCGGACTGGGTGTCGCCGGCGAATCCCGGGTCGGTCTGGGCGACGAGCAGGTCGACGGTTATGGGCAGCTCGACGCCGATCGTCTCACCCTCGTACGTCGTGCGCTCGAGGGCCATGCCGTCCTTGAGGTACTGCGTGGCGTCGCCCAGCTGCTCGGCGCTGATCGAGAACTGCTCGTAGGACTCGCTGTCCATGAAGTGGTACTCGCTGCCGTCGCTGTACATGAACTGGATCTGACGCTTGTCGAGGAAGGCGCGGGGCCACTTCTCGCCTGCCTGGAAGGTCCGCTCGACGGTCTGGCCGCGCTTGATGTGGCGCACCTTCATGCGCACCTGCGCAGAGCCGCGGCCCATCTTGATGTGGTGGTAGTCGAGCACCTGCCAGAGGTCGCCGTCGATCTCGATGACGACGCCCTTGCGCAGCTCTCCGGTTGAGATCATGGCCTGATCCTAGCCGACCGGGCGCGGCTACTCGCCGACGACTGTCATCTCGCGCGGGAAGGTCGTCAGCCGGGCCAGGTGGCCGGCCGAAGCGTCGAACACGACCAGGTCCTCGATGCGCACCCCGGTCTGGTGGTCGAGGTAGACCCCCGGCTCGACGGAGAAGACGGTCGGGCTGGGCAGCATCGCATCGGGCGGCACGGACTGCCCGAGCGACGGTGCCTCGTGGGTGGCCAGGCCAATGCCGTGGCCCAGGCCGTGGCCGTAGTGCTCGCCGTGGCCGGCCGCGGTGATGACGTCGCGCGCGGCGGCATCGATCTGGCGCGCCGACACGGGGCTACCGTGGGCGAGCCCCGCCCGCAGGGCGGTGAAGGCGGCCTGCTGTGCCCGCGCCACCAGTTCGTAAATCACCACATCGTCGGGCCGGGGCTGACCAACGAACAGTGTGCGCGTCATGTCGGAGCGGTAGCCGCAGACCTGCGCCCCGAAGTCGAAGAGCAGCACCTCTGAGGCGGCCACCTGGCGTTGGCCGGGCGAGCCGTGTGGCAGGGCCGCGCGCGGCCCGGACAGGCAGGCCACGTCGAACGCGAGCGCCTCGGCGCCGCTGGTGCGCATCTCCCATTCGAGCTGCAGCGCCAGCTCGTGCTCGGTCACGCCGGGCCTGATGGACGGCAGCAGGCGGGTCAGCGCGCCATCGGCGACGGCGCAGGCAGAGGCGATGCGCTCGAGCTCGCTCGGCTCTTTGGTCGCGCGCAGCTCCTCGATCCAGCCCTCAGCTGGGACCAGCTCGACGGCCGGCGAGGCCTCGGCCAGCCGCCCCCACAGCGCGTGGCTGACGAAGCCCGCCTCCACGGCGACGCGGCGCATTCCGTTGCCGCCCACTGGCTTCAGGCTTGAGAGCAGCTCCGGCCAGCGGGCGCTGAGCGTGTTGTAGACGCGCTCGAGGCGCGCGTCTGGGCACTGCTCCTGCGCCTGGACGGTATAGCGCGAATCTGCCAGCACGACCGCCTCGTCAGTCGAGACCAGGAACTGGCCCGAGTTGCCGGCGACCTTCTCCTCGCCATCGGCCAGCTCGAAGCCGGTCAGGTATCGACTGTTCTCGCGGCGCACGCCGAAGTAGGCGTCGACGCCCTCGCGTTCCAGACGCTGCCGGAACAGCGCCAGTCGCGCAGGCCGTGCGGCGCGGTCGTCAGCCAGCCAGCGTGCCAGGTCAGCCGAGCCCGGCGGTTGGCCGGGGGTTACCTCCAGCGGCGGGCTCATGGGGTGGGGCTCGCGCCGCCGCCGCGGACGTAGCGCTCGATGTTCGCGAGGTGCTCTTCCCAGGTCCGGGCGAAGGCGTGGGAGTTGGTGCCGTCAGCCTTGGCCACGAAGTACAGGTAGCCCTCAGCCGTGTCGGGCTCGAGCACGCCCATGATCGAGGTCAGCGTCGGCGAGCGGATCGGCGTTGGCGGGAGGCCGCGGGAGCGGTACGACTGGTAGCCGAAGAGGTCCTCGGGCAGCTGGACCTCAGCCATCGCGCGGCCGGGTGGCGACCAGAAGACGAAGGTGTCCCACTCCTCGATCGGCAGCTCGCGCAGCTGGAGCATGTCGTTGCCGTAGATGATGGTCGGGTCGGCGTTGAGCAGTCGCGTCGGCCACTGCGCGCGATCGAGCCGGTTGAGGAACACGCCGGCGATGACCGGACGCTCCTCGTCGAGGGCCGCCTCGGCCTCGACGATGCTGGCCAGCGTCAGCGCCTCATAGAACGTGGTCAGCGGCGGCGGCAGCGCGTGGTCGAGCAGGCCGCCGATCTCGGCCTGACGGCGGGCAAGCAGCGTGCGCAGCAGCCCCTCCGCGTCCGTGCCGTTCGCAACCTCCATGACGCCCAGCCCGAGGAACCCCTCCAGGCTGTTGCCCTCGGGCAGGCTGGCCAGGATTGGGAACTCGGAGCGCCATTCCGCCGGCGGGTTCGTCGCAATCTCGTAGAAGCGCACCGGATCGATGCCCAGGCGATCACGCTCCAGGACCAGCTGGGCCGTCACCTGCTCTATGCGCAGCCCGAACCGGAAGGTGATCGCCAGTTGCGACGGCGTCGCGGTCGGCTGGCTCTGGAGCGCGGCCACGACCTCGCGTGGCGTCATCGTCCGATCGAGCGTGTAGCTGCCCGCGCGCAGCCGGCTGCCCGCGCCTTCGTTGATCAGCAGGTAGGAAAAGGCCAGGCGGTCTGTGACCAGGCCGCGCGCCACAAGGTCGTCGGTGATCTGGCGCGCGCTCGCGCCCTGCGGAATGGTGAAGGTCACCGGCGTCGGGTCCGTGCCGGCCGGCTGCTCGAGCCGCTCGTCCATGCCGTCGCGCACGGCGTCGGCAAAGAATGGGAGGCGGATCAGGTCAGGGTTGCTCTCGACCATGCCGCGGGCGATGCCGCCGAACAGCGGCGGAAGGACGAAGACGACGAACAGCGCCAAGGCGCCGATGATCACCAGCCAGCCCCAGCCGAAGCGTCCCCGCCCGCCACCACGGCGTGGCCGGTAGTCGCCGCCGCGGACGCCGCGCAGCTCGCGACCCGTGCGCACGCCACGGGCATCGGTCCGCCGGGCCATGGTCTGCCGGCCGCGCTGCATGGTCATGCCTCGCCCGCCCGGGCCAGTCCGCCGCGCGCCGCGAGCTCGGCTTCCAAAATCAGCGTCGCCGCCTCCCGATCGAGCGCCGCGCGGTGGCTCGCGCGCTGGGCGGCGGATGGTGGGCCGCCCGAACGTCCGCGCCTCGGCGGCTTGGCGCGCTCCTCTGCTCGCTCGCTCGTCAAACGCTCGTCGCGCCAGCAGATGGGCAGCCCGATTGGCTCGAGCACGAGGCGCGCCCAGTCCCGCGTCAGCAGCGCCTGGCTGCCCTCGCTGCCGTCCATGTTGTACGGCAGTCCGATGACGATCTCCGTCGCCTGCTGCTCCTCCGCCAGCCGCGCGAGGGCAGCCTGCTCGCGCTCGACGGTCGAGCGGCGAAGGGTGGCCAGCGGGCGGGCGATCGACGTGCGGGAATCAGCGACCGCGACCCCGATGCGGCGCGTTCCGAGATCGATGCCCAAAAGGCGGCTCACGGCCCCTCCGTCGGCGGCAGGATGGTCAGGTTGATGCGCGCTGGCTGGTCGGGCACGCGATCCACGAAGTCGGGCCAGACAGACAGCTCGGCGTTGCCGTACCGAGCGATTATGGCCCGCGCATCGGCGACCGGCAGCCCGCGGATCTCGGCCACCAGCGGCTCACGCTCGGGCATGCGGTAGGCCCGCCCATTGGCCGAGGCGCTGTAGACGATCGTCTGGCCGCTGACCTCGCCAGGCGTATGGCTGGCCTCGACGCTCTGATCCACGAGGATCGAGGTCGCCGGCACCAGCGCGCGCAGCTGCTCGAGCATCACCTCTTCGACCAGCGTCTCGTTGACCGCCAGCAGGCTCGCCGTCGCGGTCAGCGTCAGGCTGAACTCGTCGGCGGCGCTGTCCACGACCTCTCCCGCCGTGGGCTGGGCGACGGGCTCCGCGATCTGCGCCGACTCCGGATAGAGGGTCAGCCCGCGTGGCGTGCTCTGCGGATCGCCGATCGCCTCGCCCAGGCTGGCGTCAAGCTGCAGGCGCAGCTCGGCCAGCGCCTGCTGGTAGTCCTCAGCGGAGACGACCCGCGTTTCGCGCCGCTCGCCGCCGCTCGTGGGCTGCGGGTTGCTGACCGAGATGCGGCGGGCGGCGAGCGCTTCGGGCAGGATGCGGATCGCCTCGGCGCCGACGTTGCCGCGCGGCCCGGCTCGGACGGCCCGGATCGGCGCATCCACCAGGCCCGGCGTGCCGCTGCCAAAGTCGGCGATGGGCACGGTCACTGCGGCCGTCGTCTCGAAGGCGACGTTGTTGGCGGTCAGGACCCGAGTGCCTGCTGGAATGGGCACCTGGTCGACCGTGTTCTCGCTGCGGAATCGGACGGCGCCGGTCGCGCGGACGGTCGTGACACGCGTGCCCGTGGCCTCGAACAGGCCGCTTGCGCTGAGCGGCAGCTGGACGCGCTGGGCAGGGATCACGCCCGCGTTGGCATCCACGACCGCCACCTGCGGATCAGCCACGACCACGCCGTTGACCGGGCCAACGGCCGTAAGGTGCGGACGGAGCGTGATCGTTGCGGTCGGGATGAGGTTGTAGGCACCGTAGGCGGCGACGCCGACGAGCGCGATCAGCAGGGCGACGACGATCAGCGGGCTGAGGGCCCAGCCGCGGCGGCGGCGGCGCGCACGGCCGACTGGGGCGTCGTAGTCGTCGTCCACGGCCAGCGGAGTCGGCTCAGCCCGCCTGTGGCGCGATTCGATCGCGGGCGGCAGGCTCAGCACCCGAGTGGCATCCGGTGGTGCCCCTTCCGGTCTCGACGGTCGGAGGCTGGCCTCCGTCGGCGGGCGATCGGTGCCTGACGGCGGACGGTCCGTGGCTGATGGCAGGCCGTCGCCCCCCGCTGCCGCCGGCGGCGCATCATCGACGGGCACCACCGGCCGGCTGATTCGCTCGGCAAGCCGTCGGTCCTGGCGCTCGAACTCGGCCAGGCCAGCCTGCGCCGCTCCAACCGAGTCATACGCCGGCACCCCGGCAGAGATGGCCAGGGCGCGCACGCCAGGCTCGTCGCTCACCGCCACCAGAGTCAACCCGAGCTGCTCGGCCTCGCGGGCGAGCAGGCGGAAGTTGATCCGGCTGGTGGCAATGCGTGATCCGGGTGGCAGGACGAGGATCGCCTGCCCATCCTCCACGGCGCGGATGCGCCCCACGGCGCCGGTGATCTCGTCCTCAGGGTCCAGGTAACAGGTTGTCACGCGCGGCTACACGATAGCCGGGATCAGACCTTCATCGCGCGCAGCACGCGCCGCAGCGCCGCGTCGAGCGGCGCCTCGGGGGCGCTCATTTCCAATGCCTGGTGGGCCAGGCCCATCGGGGGCACGTCCTGCTCGTCGACCAGCAGCTCTGTAGCGTCGCTTATCCGCGCCACCTGGGCAGGCGAGATGGCCTCGACCTGCGGCGGCCGGGCGAACGGCAGGTGGCGCGCGAAGTCGGCCTGGCGCAGGGCTTCGCCGATCTGCGGCAGGCGCGCGCCGCCGCCGCAGAGGTAGATCCTGCCTGGCAGCAGGCCCTCCTTGCCGAACTCCTCGAGCACAAGCTCGATACCCGCCGTCCAGACCGCGATGTCCTCGCCGACTATCTGGCGCACCTCGTCGATGCGCTCTACCTGCACACCCTTGGCGAAGTCAACCTTGACCTGCTCGGCGCGCTGGAAGGGCATCTCCAGCCGGTCGGCTATGGACTTGGTAAAGGCGCGGCCGCCCAGGGCGAACATGCGGGTGCCCTCCACGCCACCCTGGCGGACGAGCGCAACGTCGGTCGTGCCGCCGCCGACGTCGATGAACAGCGCGCCCGACTGCTGCACCTGCTCGTCCTCGAGGCAGCGCGCGACGGCATACGGCTCGGCCACGATCGCTAGCAGCTCCAGGTCGAGCTGGCTGGCAACGCTCTGCAGCGCGCCAAGGTGGATCAGCGGCGCGAAGGCGTTGAAGATGCTGATCCGCACGTGGCGGCCCTGGAAGCCGATCGGGTTGGTCACCGCGTAGCCGTCAATCTGGGCCCCGCCGATGGCAGCGTGGACGAGCCGGATATCGACCGTCGGCAGCCCGGTTTCCCAGGTGACCGTACGCTCGGCCTCGCGCAACGCCTCGCGCTCGACGGCGTCGATCATCCGCTGCAGCTCGGCCTCTGAAAGCGGCTGGTCGGGCCGGCGGCGTTCTTGGCTGATGACCGTCGTGCTGCCTTTGACCAGCTCGCCGGCGATCCCGATGATCACCTGGCTGGAGCGGAAGCCGGCCATCTCCTCCGCCTCCTGCAGCGCTACCTGGCAGTTGTCAACCACGGCTGCGATATCCGCCACGGTGCCCGACTGCATGTGCGCCAGCCCCTGCCGGCGGCGACCCACGCCGCGGACCACGCCTTCGCCGCGCTCGTCGATCTCGAAGACGATCGCCTTGGCGAACTCTGTCCCAACGTCGAGCGCGGTGCACGCGGCCAGCGGCGCACCCTCGTCGCGGGCGAGGAAGCGACGCCAGAAGGCCATCTGGATCTAGCCGGTCAGAGAGAGGCTGCGCAGCCGGTGGGCGACTGCGTCGAGCGCGGCCGGGATGCCGTCGCGCCTCGTTCCGCGCGCCTGGGCCATCTCGGGACGACCTCCGCCGCGGCCGTCGATCTCGGCCGCGCCGGCTGCGACGAGCTCTGCGGCGGAGATGCCTCGGCCGGCGACGTCGTCGCTGACGGTCACGAAGAGCTGCGGATCGTCAGCCTCGAGCGCGAGCGCGATGACCCCGCTGCCCAGCGCCGCGCGCAGCTCGCGGGCGAAGGATTGGAGCTCCTTCATCGAGTCGAATGGCGCCGCGTGGCGGACGAGGCGTACGCCGCCAAGGTCTTCGGCATTGCGCGCAAGGTCTGTCGGACGCCGACTACCGGCCCCTCCGCCACCGCCCTCGCGCAGCCGGCGCTCGGTCTCGCGCAGCCGCACCTGCAGCTCTGAGATGCGCTCGGGCAAGGCGCCGATATCGCGCGCGCCGACCTGCTCAGCCAGCGCCTCCATGGTCGCCAGCCGCTCGGCGATGAGCTTGTCGGCGGCATCGCCGGTCAGCGCCTCGATGCGCCGCATACCTGAGCCGATCGAGCGCTCGCCGGTTATGACGAACGAGCCGATCTGGCCGCTCGCACGGCAGTGCGTGCCGCCGCACAGCTCGCGGCTGTAGCCGTCGACGAACACGACCCGCACCTGCTCGCCGTACTTCTCGTCAAAGAACGCGTCAGCGCCCTGGGCGATCGCCTCAGCCATGGTCATGAATCGCGGCTCGACCGGCTTGTCCTCGCGCACCACCGCTCGGACCTCGGCCTCGATCATCCGCTTCTCCTCGCCGGTCAGGGCGCGGTCGCCGGGATAGTCGAAGCGCAGGTAGTCCGGTGTGACGAGCGACCCGGCCTGGCGTGCCTGGTCGCCGATCACGTTGCGCAGCGCACGATGGAGCACGTGGGTGGCGGTGTGGTTGCGCATCGTCCGTGCGCGACGGGAGGAGTCGACCTCGGCCGAGACTTTCTCGTCGCGGCGCAGGCTGCCGTGAAGCTGTCCTCGATGCACGATCAAGCCGGCCACTGGCCGCTGCGTGTCGGTGACGCTGAAGACGATCTCGCCGGCAGCGTTGCGCAGCACTCCCTGGTCGCCTACCTGACCGCCGCCCTCGGCATAGAACGGCGTCTGGTCGAGGACGACCTCGGCCGCCGCTGCCGTCGGCTCGCGCAGCTCGGCCTCGTCGACAGCCTTCAGCTCGGCGTACTCGATGCCGTTGCGCAGGATGGCAAGCACGCGGCCCTCTGCGGTCGTCGTCTCGTAGCCCAGGAAGCGCGCGTCGCCGATCCGCCGTGCGACGTCGCCGTACAGGGCCGCGCTCTCGGCATGGCGGGCGAGCTCGACCTTGCGGCAGCCGCGGCTGCGCTCGCGCTGGCCGGCCAGCTCGCGCTCGAAGCCGTCGCGGTCGACGCGCACCCCGTGCTCCGCGGCGAGCTCGATTGTCAGATCGACTGGGAAGCCGTACGTGTCGTGAAGCCGGAACGCAACCTCGCCCGAAAGGACTGGCGCGTCGGCGGGCAGGTCATCAGGGCGACGTCCGACCATGCGCTCGGCGCCGGTCAGCGAGATCAGCGCCTCCTCGAAGTGGACCGTGCCGGCGTCGAGCGTGCGCGCAAACTGGCGCTCCTCGGCGCCAATGACGGCCTCTACCTCGGCGCGCCGCTGGGCCAGGTGCGGGTAGGCCTCGGCGAAGCCGTCGACGACGACGCCTGACAAGCCGGCCAGGAACGGCTCGTCGCGGCCGAGCAGTCGGCCGTGGCGGACGGCCCGGCGCAGGATGCGCCGCATGACGTAGCCGCGGCCCTCGTTGGATGGGCGCACACCGTCAGCCGCAAGGAAGGTCACCGCCCGCGCGTGGTCGGCGATGACCTGGTAGCTGAAGCGCTCGTTCTCGAACTGCTCAGGGTCGTGGCCGACGATCGCCCGCATTGCGTCGTGGATCGGCGTGAACAGGTCAGTGTCGTAATTGGTATGTACGCCCTGGACGGCGCTGGTCAGTCGCTCCAGGCCCATGCCGGTGTCGACGCTTTTGAAGGGCAGCGGCACGCGCCCACCGTCGCCGGGCAGCTGCTCGAACTCCATGAACACCAGGTTCCAGACTTCGAGCCAGCGCGGGCAGGTCTCGGAGTGGTCAGGCACGCAGTCGGGCCCTTCGGAGAGGTGCGCGCCACGGTCGAAGTGGATCTCGCTGCATGGCCCGCAAGGGCCGGTGTCCGCCATCCGCCAGAAGTTTTGGTCGTCGCCCTTGTCGACATCGCCCCAGGTGGCCATCCGCTCCTCGGGCATGCCCAGCTCGCGCCAGTGGCGCCGCGACTCTTCATCGTCCTTGTAGGTCGTCGCCCCGAGCCGCTCGAACGGGATGCCATAGCCCTGCGTCAGCAGCTCGATGGCCCACTCGATCGCCTCGCGCTTGAAGTAGTCGCCAAAGCTCCAGTTGCCGAGCATCTCGAAGAGCGTGTGGTGGCGCGTCGTCCGCCCGACCTCCTCGAAGTCGTTGTGCTTGCCCGCCACGCGCAGGCAGCGCTGGTAGTTGACGGCACGCGTGTAGTTGCGCGTCTCGGCACCGGTCAGCACGTCCTTGAAGGGCACCATCCCGGAGTTGACGAAGAGCAGCGTCGGGTCGCCCGCCGGCACAAGGCTGCCGCTCGGTACGAGCGTGTGGCCGCGCTCGGCGAAGAACTCCAGGAAACGGCGCCGGACCTGGTTGCCGGCCATGAACGGGATCGCCGCGCCCACCTCGCGCGGCTCACTCTGGGACATGGGCTAACGGTAGCAAAGACGAAGCCACGTTCTTCTGGACTGCGGCGGGGTCGATGCGCGAGCGATTGGCGAGGGCGGCCGTAAGATGAACCGATGTCGGTCGAGTCGATCGGGGGCACTTGCGCACGCTGCGCGGCCGACGTACCGAGGGACGCGCGCTTCTGCATGAGCTGTGGCGCGCCGGTCGCCACGACTGACGAGGCCGACTCCACGCTCCAGGCCCGCCTTGCCGGC
>DATMJK010000054.1:0-3617 GCA_035553915.1 Candidatus Limnocylindrales bacterium
CTCGGTGGGCTCGGCCGCCGGTGCCTCAGCGGGGGCCTCGATGGCCTCTGCCTGTGCCTCGACCTGGGCCTCGGCTGCGGCCTCGGCGGCGACCTCGGTCGACTTATCGGCGGCAGGCGCCTCGGCCGTTGTCGGCTCCTCAGCGGTGGTCGGCTTATCGACTGCGGCGGGTGCGGCAGCTTCGGCGGCGGGAGCGCTCGCGGCGGCCTCTGCGGCAGCCGCGCGCTTGGAGGCCTTGGTCGTCTTGTCGGCCTTCTTGGGACCGCGGGCGGTACCGGTCGGCCGATCAGTGCGCTCGGGCAGCACGCCCACACGCCGGAACAGCCGATCGACCACGTCCGACGGCTGGGCGCCCCTGCTCAGCCACTCCTTGGCGCGATCCTGGTTGACGGTGATCTCGACAGGGTCAGTGCGCGGGTTGTAGTGGCCGAGCGTCTCGAGCGATCGGCCGTCGCGCGCGTTACGACTGTCAGTGACGACGAAGCGGTAGGTCGGCTGCTTGGTCATGCCGACACGGGTCAGGCGAATGCGTACTGCCACGTGCTGGGGATGCCTCCTGGAAACGCTGTCTGCCGGCCGGATTCTGGGCCGGACGAGGAGGTACAGGTTACTCGACCGCGCCGAACCGTGGCGCCGGTGCGATCGCGAGTGGTGTGCCGCGGCCTGGCGGTCGGACTTTCCGCCACCTGATCAGCGGGTCAACGCTAAGTGGTCCGAGCCTGCCGCCAGCCACCAACGTCGTGTCATCTGATCAGCGGGTCAACACTAACTCGGCCGCCGCGGGCCCACGAGGGCCGTTCTTCTGTCATCTGACCAGCCGGTCAACGTAATGCCGGCCGGAAGTGTCAGAAACTCCCGGGGTGATCACCTCGCGTGATCGCCCAGCACGAGCCTGAAGCCTCCGAGCGACGGAAGCGCCCGTCTCTTCGGCATAACGTTGGCCCGCTGCACGAGTGTCAGGACTGCGGCGCGACGGCCGAGTCTGGTGCCCCAAGACGCCCAGCCGGTCCGGCCGCTCAAGCCGCGCAGGCGCCGCTGCCGGCCGACAGCGAGCGTTCATGCCGACGGCGAGCCGGCCCGCCGCCTGCGCATGGAAAGGGCAATGGCAATCGCGGGACCGCCCACGATCGCGCCCAGCAACGGCCACAACGGAGTCACCGGGCCGGCAGTCCATCCCGATCCGGCAAGCTGCACGAGCCACTCCGGCCAGGCCGCGGGGGCCTCACAGCCCCGCTCGAAGTACGCGGCGCCCTCGGAGACCAGGAACAGGAACGCGGCGACAGTGACAAGAGCCAGTCCCACGACGAGTCCCAGGGCGAGGTGCCGCCAGCCAAGGATCGCCATCGGCACGGTGACGGCGGTGATGGCGGCCGTGGTAGCGGCGGAGAGCAGCAACCAGAGCACGAAGTAGGCGAAGCGACCGCCACCGTCCAGATCGATGCAGATATCCATAGGGACCGCGATCAGTTGGACCGTCGCCAGCCACGCGATGCTGGCCAGCACTGAAGTCGCGATGGCGACACCAGCGCCTGCGAGCGTCCGCCTGACCACAGGTCTTGACCCGGATCCGTCTGGCGCGGTTCGATTGGGCTCGCTGATCAATTGCGGCACCCCTGCCTGTGGCTAGGTCGACGGCGCTAGGACGTCCGAGGGCGCCTGCTCAGCCGAACGGCAGCCCCGGCAGTCCGCGCCGCTTCCCTCCCCCGCCGGTCAGCTGCTTCATCATTTTCTGCATCTCGCCGAACTGCTTAATCAGCCGGTTGACGTCCTGCAGCTGCGTGCCGGATCCGCGGGCGATGCGACGGCGACGCGAGGCGTTGAGCACGTGTGGGTCGGTGCGCTCCTCGCGGGTCATCGACTGGATGATCGCCTCGACGCGCTTCAGCTCGCCCGAGTCGACAGCCTGCTGTGCCTGCTTGGCCATGCCGCCCATGCCGGGCATCAGCTCGAGGATGCCGCCGATCGGGCCCATCTTCTTGATCTGCTGCATCTGCGAGAGGAAGTCGTCCAGCGTGAAAGCGTTGCGGCGCAGCTTGTCGGCCATCTGCTCAGCCTGCTTCTCGTCGAACGTCTCCTGCGCCCGCTCGACCAGCGTCAGCACGTCGCCCATGCCCAGGATGCGGCCGGCAAGGCGATCGGGATGGAAGGGCTCCAGCCCATCGGGCCGCTCGCTCGTGCCCAGGAACTTGACCGGCAGTCCGGTCACCGCGCCAATGGACAGCGCCGCACCGCCGCGCGCATCGCCGTCGATCTTGGTCAGCACCAGCCCGGTGACCGGCACCGCCGCGGCGAAGGCCTGCGCCATGGCGACGGACTCCTGGCCGACCATCGCGTCGACCACGAGCAGCGTCTCGACCGGCTTGAGCGCCGCGGCAAGGTCGCGGATCTCGCCCATCAGCGCGTCATCGAGCTGCAGCCGGCCGGCGGTGTCGACGATGACGGTGTCCCGACCCTGGCGCCGGGCCTCCGACACGCCTGACTGCCCAATCTCCAGCACCGCGGTCCCCTGCGCTGACCGATGAACCGGCACGTCCAGCTGCTTGCCCAGCGTCACCAGCTGGTCGACCGCGGCAGGGCGGTATGGGTCGGCCGCGACCAGCATCGCTCGGCGGCCCGACTTCCCGACGTGGCGGGCGAGCTTGGCCGCCGACGTCGTCTTGCCCGAGCCTTGCAGGCCAACGAGCAGGATCACCGCTGGCGAGCCGCTGAGCCGGAACGTGCTGTCGCCCTGGCTGAGGACGGCGGTCAGCTCGTCGTGGACGATCTTGATCACCTGCTGGCCGGCATTGAGGCTCTCGAGCACCTCCGCGCCGAGGGCCCGCTCGCGCACGCGGGCCAGGAAGTCTTTGACCACGCGGAAGTTCACGTCCGCCTCGAGCAGCGCGAGGCGCACCTCACGCAGGGCAGCGTCAACGTCGGACTCGCTGACGCGGCCACGGCCGCTCAGCTTGTCGAGGACGCCACGCAGTCGGTCAGAGAGCTGGTCAAACATCGGCTTGGGAGTGTAGATCGGCCCGGAAAACCAAGCCCCTAGATGACCTCGACGCGGACCCCGAGCGCGTCGTAGGTGGACCTTGCTCGTGCATCGCGCGACAGCAGCGGCCGGCGATGTTGCCGGGCGGCCGCTCCGACCAGTGCGTCGTACACCGATCCACCGGCGATGCCCAGGCTGGCCAGCTCCTCTGCGAGGTCCGCAGCAGAGGCCCCGTCGAGGAAGCGCGAGGCCGGGAAGTTGCACGCCAGGACGCGATGCGCAGCGGCCGGTGAGCGCCGGCGGCCGGCCGGTAGACGGGTCAGCACCGAGTACGTTTCGAACCAGGCATGACCGGCCAGACCTAGCCGACGACCACGCACCAGGTTGAACGTCGCCACATGGGCCTCATGGTCCTCGAGGAGCAACGCGATCGCCGCACTCGTGTCGAGCAGCAGCTCGGCGCCCTTACCCGCGGCCGTACCGGTCGGCATCGATCAGATCTCGCACCATGGCGTCATCGAGGGCCGTGCCCGTCGCGGGGACCACCAGCAACCCGTCCTTCTCACGAAGGTCATCGCCAGCGACCGGTTCGATCCGGATGGCGGCACCGTCGAGCTCGAGGTTTACGTCGCCGCCTCCGCTC
>DATMJK010000055.1:0-37749 GCA_035553915.1 Candidatus Limnocylindrales bacterium
CTGCGCATGCTCAGCGCGATCGACGACGCGCTGCGCGACATCGCCGCCGACTGCGCCGTCCACGTCGATCTCGACCGGCTGCCGGAGGACATCCCGGAAGTCTTCGCGATGATCTGTGCGGCAGACACGGTCGGCGTCTTCCAGATCGAGTCGCGCGCCCAGATGCAGACGCTGCCGCGCAGCCGGCCGCAGAACCTCGACGACCTGGTCGTCGAGGTGGCGATCATCCGGCCGGGCCCAATCCAGGGCAACGCCGTCCATCCCTACCTGCGCCGCAAGCAGGGCAGGGAGCCGGTGAGCTACCTCCATCCCAGCCTCCAGCCGGCGCTCGAGGAGACGCTCGGCGTGATCCTCTACCAGGAGCAGGTGATGAAGATCGCGATCGACGTCGCCGGCTTCAGCGCTGCCGACTCGGACGGCTTCCGGCGGGCAATGGGCACCTGGCGATCGTCGAAGGAGATGGAGAAGCTGCACGCCCGCTTCGTCGGCGGCTGCATCACCCGCAGCGGCCTGACAGCCGAGCAGGCCGAGGAGCTGTTCCGCCAGGTCGCCGCCTTTGCCAGCTTCGGCTTCAACAAGAGCCACGCCGCGGCCTTCGCCCGCACCGCGTATGAGAGCGCCTTCTTGAAGCTGTTCTACCCCGCCCAGTTCGTGACCGGCCTGGTCAACGCCCAGCCGATGGGCTTCTATCCCATCGAGGTGCTGGTCAACGACGCCAAGCGCCACGGCGTGGCGGTGCTGCCGGTCGACGTCAACCGCAGCCGCTTCCGGACCGCGACCGAGTGGGTCGGCCTGCCTGGCACGCCGCTGCCCGAGGGGGCTGGCATCGACCGGCGGCCAGTGCCGGTGCGCTCGAGCGCCTGCGTCGTGCCATCACACGCAGCCCGCCGGCAGTGGGCCGCCGACGCCGCCCAGGGCTACGGCATCCGGCTCGGGCTGCACCTCGTCAAGGGCATTGGCGAGGCTGAGGGCGAGCGGATCGACGCTGCGCGGGCCCAGGACGGGCCGTTCACATCGCTGGCCGATCTGGTTGCCCGGACCGAGCTGCCGGAGGAGGTCTTCGAGCGGCTGATCCGCGCCGGCGCGCTCGATTCGCTGGCCGAGCCGCGGCGCCGGCTGCTGTGGCAGCTGCGCGAGGTGGCCCATGCCACGCGCCGATCGCGGACGCTCGACCTGCGGCTGCCGCCGACCGACGCACCGGCCCTGCTGCCGCCATCCGAGCTGGAGCGGCTGGGCGACGCCTACGCGATCCTCTCGCTCGACGCCCGGCGCCAGGTCATCGAGCTCTTCCGGCCGGCGCTCGATCAGCTGGGTGCGCTGCCTGCCGGCAAGCTGGTCGACGCGCGCCAGGGCAAGGTGCGCATCGGCGGCCTGGTCGTCACCCGCCAGCACCCGATGACCGCCCATGGCACGGTCTTCCTGGCCCTCGAGGACGAGACCGGGATGGTCAACGTCACGCTCTGGCCGGACACCTGGGCGCGCTTCCGCTCGACCGTCAGGCGCCACGCGCTGCTCTACGTCGAGGGCCGCCTCGAGCGCGACTCGGATGTCGTCAATGTCATTGCCAGCGACGTGCGCTCGCTGGTTGAAGTGGGCCGGCCGGCCGGCGGCCCGGCCTCATCGGCGGGGGTGCGCCAGCTTGGCCACGCTGGCATGCGCCGCCTCGGCTAGCGCGTCCGGCGGGCTGTCTTCCGGTCCTCCTGCCGCTGATCGCGGCGCTTGGCGCGCTCGCGTGCGTCGCGTTCCGCCCGGCGGGCCTTGCCCTGCTCCTGCATCCGGCGCAGGAAGTCGCGATACCAGGCGGCAAAGGCGGCGGCAAACGTGCCGTACAGCGCGCCGGTGCCCAGGTAGCCCAGGGCGAACGAGGCGCGGACGTCCTCTGGCACGATCACCAGCCCGGGCTCGCCGCCCTCGCCCACCCCGTAGCCGACGCCCGTGGTGTACAGCAGCAGCGCGAGCAGCGCGCCGCTCAGCAGCCCGAGCACCAGGCCGACGAGATAGCTGCCTCGATAGGCCAGGAAGCCGCCGATGAAGTACGTCAGCAGCGCCGGCGGCACGAAGAAGATGTAGATGTACATCCAGGCGATGTCCATCACGCTCTCCGCCAGGGCGCCCACAGCCAGCAGGTAGGTCAGCACGAAGCCGGCGGCGAGCATCAGCGGTGGAACGACCATCAACCGCCGGCTGGTCAGGATCTTGGGCAGCAGCCGCACGTCCTCGCGGACATTCGGCATCTGGAACATCGACCGACGCGGGGCCTCGGCAGCGTCCTCGGTCAGCTCCTCGTCGAGCTCGGGGGTCTCGAGCTCGTGGCGCTCGGCGGCGCGGGCGCGGCGACGGGCTTCGGCGCGCGAAGTGTTCTTGGCACGTGCCAAGGCGCAGTCTCCTCTCGCGTGGCGGGACACGATCCTAGCGCAGCGTTCGGTTGAGCGGCCGACAAGCCGCCGTTAAGCCGCCGATAAGCGCGCTCGGGCACTCTGGCTGCCGCATCGCCGCCCGCCGATCCGCCACCTGCCCGCCGGAAGGGAGCACTCCGTGGCGCGCCTCGAGCGGTCGGTCCTGATGATCGTAAACCTCGCCCTCGTGGTGGCGCTGGTCACCCTCGAGCGGCCCGCGCCCGCTGCCGTCCCGGCGGCTGAACCTGAACGAGTCCCTGACCGCCCGTTGGCCGTCAACGTGCCGACCTGGCTGCCATCCACCGGGCTGCTGGTGGCAGAGGTGGTCACCCGTGGCGCGGCCGCGTCAGACCAGTACGTCGAGATCTACAACGCCTCGGCCGCCCCGCTGAGCCTGGCCGGCATGGAGCTGATGTACGTCACGGCCAGCGGCGCGACGGTGACCAGGAAGCAGTCCTGGACGGACCTGCTGCTGCCGGCCGGCCACCACCTGCTGATCGCAAATTCAGCCGGCGCCTACGCGAGCGTCGCCGACGGCCTGTACAGCGGCGGCTTCTCGACTACCGGCGGCAGCCTGGTCCTGCGGACGTCGGCCGGAGCGATCGTCGACGCGCTCAGCTGGGGCAGCGCCAGCAACGCCTACGTCGAGGGTCGCCCGGCCAGCGCACCACCGACCGGCTCGAGCATCGAGCGGCTGCCGGGCGCGAGCGCAGGGAACGGCCACGACACGAACGACAACCTGGCTGACACGTTCACCCAGCCCCAGCCGGTGGCCCGCAACATGGCCGCGGGTCCGGCGCCTGGGCGGACCGCCGAGCCGACCGCCGAGCCGACGGCCGAGCCGACCGCCGAGCCGACGCTGCCGCCAGACGAGCTCGAGCCGCCGGGCGATGGCGAGGAGGAGCCGCCCGACGCGACGCCGACGCCGACTGCCACGCCCAGCGCCACGCCCACGCCGACGCCTGGGGCGACGCCCACGCCGACGCCCACGCCGACGCCCGCGGCAACGCCCACTCCACTGCCGTCGCCGTCGCCGTCACCGTCACCGTCGCCCAGTCCGATGCCCAGCCCGATGCCAACGATGTCGCTGGCCGCCGTTCGTGGCCTGCCCGTCGGCACGGCGCTAACGCTCAGCGGCATCCTGACCACTCCCGCTGGGCTGGCCGAATCGGGCAAGGGCGCGTTCGTCGAGGACGAGACGGCCGGCATCGCGCTCTACCTTGCTAGTGGCACCTGGCCCCTCGCCGATACCGGTACGAGCGTCGTTGCCACGGGCGTCCTCGAGACCCGCTTCAGCCTGCTGACGCTGCGCATCGCCGGCCCGGAAGGGATCGCCCTTGGCGCGTTGGGCCAGCCGCCTGCGCCGTTGGCGTCCTCGATCGGGCAGGTCAGCGAGGCCCTTGAGTCGCGGCTGGTCGTGGTCGAGGGCGCGATCAGTGAGGGCATCTCGACGCTCAGCGACGGCTTCAGCACAGCCGTTGAAGACGGGACGGGCTCGCTGCGCGTGGTCGTTGGCTCAGCCAGCGGCATCGATCCGGCCGGGCTCGCCAAGGGGCGAAGCGTAAGGCTGACCGGCGTCGTGGGCCAGCGCGACACGTCGGGCACTGGCATGAGCGGCTATCGCCTTCACCTCCGGTCGCCGGCGGATGTCGAGCCGGGAGTGACGCCGACGCCGACGCCCGCGCCGGCGCCGAGCTCGACCGCGATCGCCTCGCCGACGCCATCGTCCGGCCCGGCGACGAGCCCCGCTCCGACCGCAAGCCCTCCGCCCGTGGGCCCGCTGACCATCGCCGCCGCGCGCGTCCAGGCAGTCGGCCAGCGCGTCGTCGTGCAGGGTGTGGTGGTGGCCGAGCCGGGCAGGATCCTGGGCGATCGGACGACCTGCATCCAGGACGCCAGCGGCGGCATCTGTGTCCGGCTGCCTGAGGGCGTCGCCGCCGAGCGTGGCCAGGTGCTGCTCGTCGATGGCCCATTGGCGGCGCCGTACGGCAACCTCGAGCTCCGGCCTGCCGCGGGCGGCGTGGCGGTGGTCGGCTCACTGCCGCTGCCGGCGCCGCGCCCGCTGGCGCTGGCTGAGCTGGGTGAGGGGACGGAGGGCCTGCTGGCGCGCAGCGGCGGCATCGTGCGCAGCATCAGCACCTCCGCGGCCGGGGCCATCACGCTGATCCTCGACGACGGCTCGAGCCAGGGGCGCATCTACATCCACGCTGAGGTCGGAGCGAAGCCCGACCGCTTCGCGCGCGGCCAGCGGCTGCTGGCGACCGGCATCGTGGGAGATCGGCTCGGCCTCTACCGGCTGTGGCCGCGCACGGAGGCCGACATCGAGATCGGCCACCCGAGTCACCCACCCGGGCCGACGCCCAAGCCCAGCACGGCGCCGACCGCTAGACCGAGCGCCGGCCCGACGGCCCCGCCGAGCGTGTCGATTGCCGAGGCATTGAGGCGCCCGGGCCAGAAGGTGACCGTAGAGGGGGTGGTCAGTGCGCCGGCGACGCTGCTCGATGCTGACGGCCGCCGCCAGACGATCCAGCACGGCGGCGCGGCGATCCTGGTCCGCTGGCCTGCCGGGACTCGGCCGGTACCCGTCGGCCAGCGCGTGCGGGTCAGCGGGGAAGTGGGCACGTACTACGGCGCACCGCAGCTCGCAGCCAGCAACGCGCCGGCCGGCCTCGGGCGTGGCGAGCTCGTGGTCACGGCCGTCACGCGCGGCCCGATCGAGCCGCGTCTCGAATGGCAGCTGGTCCGCGTCTCGGGCGTGGTCGAATCCGTCCAGCGATCCGGCGACGCCTGGCGGGCGGAGATCAAGCTGGCTGGCGGCGCAGTCGCCGTCGTCGGCCTGGCCCGCAGCGGCATCGGCGCGGACACGCTGGTCAGGGGCAGCCAGGCGACGGTCACCGGCCTCGTCCGCCGCGCGTATCCGACCGCCACCGACCAGCGCTTCCAAGTCGTGCCGCGATCGCCGTCTGACATCCGTGGCGGAGGCCCGGGCAGCACGCCCCCGCCAAGGGCCGGCTCGTCGCCGGCGCCGCCGGGCAATCCTGTCCCTGGCCCAGAGCTGTCGCCGGGCCAGAGCTCACCCCCGGGCGCGGTCGGCCCGTTAGCCGTCGACCTCGCCGACCTCGCGGCACGCGAAGGTGACCGCGTGCGAGTCGGTGGCCGGCTGCTGGCCATCGAGGCGGATCGGCTGCTGCTCGACGACGGCACGGCCCAGGCGCTGGTGCGCCTCGGGGTGGACGCACGGCCACTGATCGCGCTCCTCCGCCGGGGGACGTTGATCAACGCCACGGGCGTGATCACACGGTCTGCCACGGGCGGACTGATCGTGGAGGTCGCCGAGGCCGGCGACGTCGCGATCGCCGGCGCATGGGTGGGAGCCGCGCCATCTGTGCCGCCGGCGACCAGCCCTCCGCCCAGCCAGGGTGGCCGTGGGCCACTCGCCACCGCGCCCGATAAGCCCACGCAGCCGGCGCCTGACGGCCTGATGCTGCTGCTCGGCGCGCTGGTGGCGGTCGGTGCCGTGACCGGCTCGGCGACCGCATTCTTCGCCCGCGGAGCAGGGGCCCGGGCAGCGCTGACGGAGGCCAAGGTTCGGCTGCGTGCGCGCCTCGAACGGTTGCGCGCGCGACTGGCTGTGCTTGGCTGACCTTGACTCGCGCACGAAGGCGGGCCTATCTTCGCCGCACGCTCACGCTCAGCTGGGCGCCGTACGAGGTAGCCGAGTGCAAGTCGCGGACCGCAGGGTGGCCCTGCCGGACACCGATCGGCAGTACCACATCGACCTTGCGCCGACCGAGGTGGCGGACTACATCCTGCTGCCCGGCGACCCTGATCGGGTGGCGAAGATCGCCGAGCGGCTGGACACGGTCGAGCTCGAGCGGCGCCATCGCGAGTTCGCCTCGGTAACCGGCTCCTACCGCGGGCTGCGCATCTCGGCCATCGCCACCGGCATCGGCACGGACAACGTCGAGATCGTGGTCGCCGAGGTCCTGGCCCTGGTTGAGCGGCCAACGTTCATCCGCATCGGCTCGTGCGGTGTGCTGCGCGACGAGATCGGGCTGGGCGAGCTAGTGATCACGACCGGCGCCGTGCGGCTCGAGGCAACGACCCACTACTTCGTCCACGAGGGCTTCCCGGCGGTCGCCGACTACTCGGCGGTGGCGGCGCTGGTCGAGGCGGCGAACACGCTCGGACACCGCGCCCACCTGGGCATCACGGCCACGGCGCCCGGCTTCTACGGCGCTCAGGGCCGGCCGATTCCACAGCTGCCGATCCGCTTCCCTGACCTGGCCGACGAGATGACGCGCCAGGGCGTGGTCAACTTTGAGATGGAAGCGTCGGCGCTGCTCGTGCTGGCGAGCCTGGCCGGATGCCGAGCGGGCGTCGTCTGCACCGCGTACGCTCAGCGTGTGAGCGGTGCCTTCGTTCAGGGGGCGCAGAAAGAGCGGGCCGAAGCGGCCTGCATCGAGACGGGGCTAGAGGCACTGCGCCTGCTGGCCGAGATGGATGAAGCCGTGCGCGCCGCTGGGGCGATGCACTGGCGGCCCTCGCTGTGGGTGTCAAAAGTGGCATCCTGAGCAGGGAGGGCTGGATGCGGAGCCGGGGCAGAAGACCGCGGACCGCTCGGAGGGACCGGGATCGCCCCGGGAAGGAGGACACGTGGCTCAGGCTTACTGCGTGAAGGACAAGAAGATGGTGGAGATGCAGAACGCAGAGCGCATCACCATGAAGAACGGCAAGCCGGCCATGAAGGGCAAGTGCCCCGACTGCGGCACGAGCGTCTTCCGCATCGGCGGCTGACAACCACTTCGCGACTCGAAGGGGTCCCGGCGTCGGCCGGGGCCCCTTCTTCGTGCCCGCGGCGGTCCCATGCCCGCCGGTCGGGCTGGAGCCGCCGCGTACAATCGGTGCGGACAAGTGACCATCGGTCCTGAGCAAGCTGCAACAAACGAAGGCCGGATGGCCCTTCACCTGCGGCGGCGCCGGTCGGACGATTGGAGCGCAATGGATAGCCCGCCGCGTGGCGGCTCGTCGCCAGGGTCCCGCAGGGGCCGCACGACACCACAGGGAAGGTCTGCCAAATGACGGTTCGCGTAGCAATCAACGGCTTCGGCCGCATCGGCCGCCAGACTCTCAAGGCGATCATCGAGCGCACCGAGGACGTCGAGGTCGTGGCCATCAACGACCTCGTCGAGACCGAGCTGAACGCGCTGCTGTTTCGCTACGACTCGACCTACGGGCGCTATCCGGGGACCGTCGACCACACCGACGATGCACTGATCGTCGACGGTCGTGAGATCCGGGTGCTGAAGGAGAAGGATCCAGCGGCGCTGCCCTGGAAGGAGATGGGCATCGACATCGTCGTAGAGTCGACCGGCCTGTTCACTGACGCCGAGAAGGCGCGCGCCCACCTCGATGCCGGCGCCCGCAAGGTGATCATCAGCGCGCCGGCCAAGAACGAGGACGTGACCCTCGTCCTCGGCGTCAACGAGCAGGTCTACGACCCCGCCGCCCACGACATCATCAGCAACGCCAGCTGCACGACCAACTGCCTGGCGCCGGTGGCCAAGGTGGTCCATGACCGCTGGGGCATCGAGCACGGGCTGATGAACACCATCCACTCGTACACCAACGACCAGCGCGTGCTCGACGTCGCGCACAAGGACCCGCGCCGCGCCCGGGCCGCCGCCCAGAACATCATCCCCACCACGACCGGCGCGGCGCGTGCCCTGGCCCTGGTCATCCCTGACCTCAAGGGCCGCTTCGATGGCTTCAGCCTGCGCGTGCCGACGCCGACGGTCAGCGTCGTCGACTTCACTGCCCGCCTGGCCCAGCCGGCCACGGCGGACGACATCAACGACGCCTTCCGGGCGGCCGAGCAAGGCCCGATGGAGGGCATCCTGGGCGTCACTGACGAGCCGCTGGTGTCGATGGACTTCAAGGGCGACTCGCGATCGGCGATCGTCGACGCGCAGTCGACGATGGTCATCGGCGAGCGGATGGTCAAGGTCGTCGCCTGGTACGACAACGAATGGGGCTACAGCTGCCGCGTGGCCGACCTGGTCGCCTACGTCGGCGAGCGCTTGTCAGGCGATCGAGCGCCCGAGCGCCAGATGGAGGCAGCCTCGGCCTGAGCGCCGGCCTGCGCGCTTCGCGCGCTGCCCCACGTGCCGGTGACCCTCGCCACCGGCCGGCACAGCCTGGAGATGACGCCATGGACAAGCTGACCATCCGCGACTTCGATCCCGCCGGCAAGCGCGTGCTCGTGCGGGTCGACTTCAACGTCCCGGTCGAGGACGGCAAGGTCAAGGACGACACGCGCATCCGCGCCGCGCTGCCCACGATCCGCTACCTGCTCTCGCACGGGGCATCGATCGTGCTCATGAGCCACCTCGGCCGGCCCAAGGGCAAGGTCGTCGAATCGGCCCGCCTCCGTCCTGTTGCCGAGCGGCTGTCGTCGTTGCTCGGGCGGCCCGTGCCGGTGACCGGCGACGCGCTGGGCATCGGCACGCGCGACGCGGTGGCCAGGCTCAAGCCGGGCCAGCTGCTGCTGCTCGAGAACCTGCGCTTTCACGGCGAAGAGGAGGCAAACGATGCCGAGTACGCGGCCACGCTGGCCTCGTACGGCGATGTCTTCGTCAACGACGCCTTCGGCACGGCGCACCGCGCGCATGCCTCGACGGTCGGCGTGGCGAGCCACCTGCCGGGCTATGCCGGGCTGCTGATGGAGGCCGAGATCAACGCCCTCTCGAAGCTGCTCGAGGCGCCGGCCAAGCCGTTCGCCGCCGTCATCGGCGGGGCCAAGGTCTCGGGCAAGCTCGGCGTGCTGGAGAACCTGCTCACGAAGGTCGACGCGCTGCTCATAGGCGGCGGCATGGCCAACACCTTCATCGTCGCCCAGGGCCACACCGTGGGCAAGAGCCTGCTCGAGCGCGAGCTGGTCGATGACGCGCAGCGGATCCTCGAGCTGGCTGAGAAGAGGGGCGTGCAGGTCGTCCTGCCGACCGACGTCGTGGTCGCCAAGGAGGTCACCCGCGGCGCAGAGCACAAGGTCGTGCCCGTGCACAAGGTGCCCAACTCGTGGTCGATCGTCGACATCGGGCCGGCCTCGACGGACGCCTTCACTCAGGCGCTGGAGCCGATGCAGACGGTGCTTTGGAACGGCCCGCTGGGTGTCTTCGAGGTGCCGACCTTCGGCGATGGCACGCGCGCCATCGCTCGCTTCCTGGCCCGCCGCGCTGATGACGGGGCAACGGTCATCGTGGGCGGCGGCGACTCGGTGGCTGCGCTCGAGGAGCTGGGCCTGACCGACAGGCTGGCCCACGTCTCGACCGGCGGCGGAGCGACGCTCGAGTTCCTCGAGGGCCGCGAGCTGCCCGGCGTGGCGGTGCTGGAGGACCGGCCGGCTGCCGACCCGGCGCCGCGCCGGAGAGCCGCCAAGAGCGGCAAGGAGTCCCAGGCGATCGTCGCTGCGGGCGATCGCAAGGCACGCTCGTGACCACGATCGAGCTCGTCGACGCGCACGAGATCCTCGATTCGCGCGGCAACCCGACGATCGAGGTCAGCGTCGTCCTCGACTCCGGAGCGGTCGGGCGGGCGGCCGTGCCATCAGGCGCCTCGACCGGCACGCACGAGGCGGTTGAGCTGCGCGACGGCGAGAAGGAGCGCTACGGCGGCAAGGGCGTCCGGCGGGCGGTGATCAACGTCCTTGAGACGATCGGGCCGGCGCTGGTCGACCAGGACGCGGCCGACCAGGCGGCAATCGATCAGCTGCTGGTCGACCTCGACGGCACGCCCAACAAGAGCAGCCTGGGCGCGAACGCGATCCTCGGCGCGTCGCTGGCCTGCGCCCATGCGGCGGCAACGGCCTTTGGCATGCCGCTCTACCGCTACCTTGGCGGGGCCGCGGCCCGGACGCTGCCCGTGCCGATGTTCAACATCCTCAACGGCGGGAAGCACGCGCTCGACTCGACTGACTTCCAGGAGTTCATGGTCATGCCCGTCGGCGCGCCGACCTTCGGCGAGGCGCTGCGCGCAGGCGCGGAGGTCTTCCACGCTCTGCGCGCCGACCTGCACGACCGCGGCCTGGCCACCGGGCAGGGCGACGAGGGCGGCTTTGCGCCGTCACTGCCATCCAACGAGGCGGCCATCGAGGCCATCCTGCGCGCCATCGAGCGGGCCGGCTACCGACCGGGTGAGGAGGTCGCCATCGCGCTCGACCCGGCAGTCAGCGAGCTGGCCGATCTCGATGCGCCGGCCGACTCCAACGGCGAGTACACCTACCTCCTCGAGCGCGAGGGGCGCAGCCTGCGCACGGGCGAGCTGATCGAGCTGTGGGCCGACTGGGCCGAGCGCTACCCGATCGTCTCCCTCGAGGACGGCCTGGCTGAGCACGACTGGGCTGGCTGGGCGGCGCTGACTGCGCGGCTGGGAGACAAGGTCCAGCTCGTAGGCGACGACCTGCTGGTGACGAACCCGCAGCGCGTGGCACGGGCGATCGAGGAAGACGCGGCCAACGCGGTGCTGGTCAAGCTCAACCAGATCGGCACGCTGACCGAGACGCTGAGCGTCATCCAGCTCGCGCGCGGCGCCGGCTGGGGCGCGGTGATCAGCCACCGCAGCGGCGAGACCGAGGACACGACCATCGCCGACCTGGCGGTCGCCAGCGGCGCCGGCCAGATCAAGTCGGGCGCGCCCTCGCGCTCGGAGCGGGTGGCCAAGTACAACCGCCTGCTGCGCATCGAGGCCGAGCTGGGCGGTTCGGCCCTGTACCCGGGCGCTGCGGCGCTCGCAGCTTCGCGCTGACCGACGCTTTGAGCCACTTCCTGGATCGCGGCGCGATCGTCGCCGGCTGGATCGGCGCCGGCATGGCGCTGGTCATCGTCATCGCCCTCCAGCTGGTGGTGGCGATCCAGCCGCTGGTCGTGATCGCGGCCATGCCCGCCGGGGCCGTGATTGGTGCCTACGCCAACGTGCGCAGCCAGCGTCGACGGCCCGGTACGCGGGTGCTGGCCAACGCGCTCTGGGCTGGCGCCCTGACCGGGCTGACGCTGGCCGTGCTGTATACCGGCGTGCGCCTGCTGTTCATCTACGCCGACACGGGCGTGCTGCCTGACGGCACTCGCCTCGACTGTGAGCGCGGCCCGGCCTGCGGCTACGAGCGCTTCGTCGACGCCGGCTACGCGGACGACCTTGCCGCGATCGGCATCACGGACGCTGGGTCATTCGAAGCGGTGATCGTGGCGGAGCTGGTCGCTTACGGCGGCACGCTCCTGCTGGTCACCACCGCCGGCGCCCTGATCGCCGGTGGCGTGCAGGTGGTGGCGGCAAGGTCGCGGCCGCGGACGGCCGAGGAAGAGACGCCCGCCTGAGCCGCGCGTCCGCGCGGCGGGCGTCAGCTCTTCTTGGTGGTCTTGGGGGTCTTGGTGGTCTTGGCGGGTGCCTTCGAGGCGCGCGGCTTGGCCGCCGGTTCGGTCTTCTTGGCAGTCTTGGCGGCCTTCGGCTGGACGGCCTTCGACTGGGCGGCCTTGGCGGCCTTGGCGGCCGTGCTGGCCTTAGCGGCCGTGGTGGGCTGCTCGTCCTCTGCCCCTGCGCTACCGGCGGCGCCGGTGCGCGTCGTCTTGGCCAGCGCCTCGCGCGCCTTCCCGGCGGCGGTCTGGGCGCCCTTCGACTTCGTCGCCTTCGAGGCGGCGATACGTGCCCGGGCCTGCTTGGCGGCGGCGGCCTTGCCGGTCGTGCGGCTGACCTTGCCCGCCGTGACGACGGCCTCGCCACCCAGCGCGGCGTTGACCGTGAGCGTCAACCGGCTCTTGCGCCGATCGGCCGCGTTGCGATGGATGGCCCCAGTCTTGGCTGCTCGATCGAGCGCCGAGATTGCGCGAGCCAGCGCCTCCTGCGCCTGCTCGGCGTTGCCGGTGCCGGCCTCAACGATCGCCTTGCTGACGAGCGTCTTGGCCGCAGAGCGGCGGGGCTGGTTAACGGCCCGGCGGCGGGCCGTCTGACGAACGCGCTTGAGGGCCGACGGCGTTCGGGCGCCGGTCCAGCCACGAGATGAGTGTGCCAAGGTGATCGGGTCCTCGATGAGATCAGGCGGCGGCGAGGGTGGCCGCGACCGAGGATGGTATCAGGTCGTCGGCTGACGCACCCACAGGTCGATCGGCGGCAGCCCGTGCAGGCCGAGCAGCTGCGATATCTCGCCCGCGTGGAACGCGTCATGGCTGAACAGCCGATTGAGCACAGATGCTCGCGTGTGCAGCTGCGTGCGACCGTCGCCCAGTGTGCGGATCGTGGTCTCGTCGAGCGAGCCGACAGTCCAGCGAGCGAGGCAACCGGCGACCACCTCGAAGCTGGAGTCGAGCGCCCAGCGCAGCTCCTCGCCCGTCCGCGGGTGCTCAGGCTCGTCCTCCCAGCCGAGGGCGGTCAGCGGCTCGGTAAACGGCGTGCGCTCGGCGCCCGGCTGGCCGAAGATCCCACACAGCCAGTAGACCCGCGCGCCCGCGACGTGCGCCGCCAGCTGCCAGATCGTGTCGTGCTCAGGTCCGGGGCGCAGCGCCAGCTGCGGCGTGGTGAGTCGAGCGACACCGTCGCGCAGCCGCTCGGCGTGCTGTGGCCAATCCGGAAAGAGCAGCGCAGCAGGCTGGTCCACGGCGGCAGTATGAACGGGCCGTCGGCGTGGCCGGGCTACACTCCGGGCCCGTGGCCATTCCCCAGGCGCGCTTGCGCAACTTCTCGATCATTGCCCATGTCGATCACGGCAAGTCGACGCTCGCCGACCGGCTGCTCGAGCTGACCCACACCATCGAGGCCCGCCAGATGACCAGCCAGGTGCTGGACTCGATGGACCTCGAGCGTGAGAAGGGCATCACGATCAAGGCGCGCGCCGTTCGGCTCGAGTACGACGCCAGCGACGGGCTGCGCTACGGGCTCAACCTGATCGACACGCCCGGCCACGTGGACTTCAGCTACGAGGTCAGCCGCAGCCTGCAGGCCTGCGAGGGCGCGGTCCTGGTCGTCGATGCGGCGCAGGGCATCGAGGCCCAGACGCTGGCCAACGTCCACCTGGCGCTCGCCCAGGGCCTGGTCATCGTGCCGGTGATCAACAAGATCGACCTGCCCTCCGCCCAGCCGGACCTCGTCATCGAGGAGCTCGAGAACGTCCTCGCCATCCCGCGCGAGGAGGTCATCCTTGCCTCGGCCAAGGACGGGACCGGCGTGGCTGATGTCCTCGAGCAGATCGTCGCGCGCATCCCGCCGCCCAAAGGCGACCCTGACGCACCACTTCAGGGCCTGATCTTCGATTCGCACTACGACGCCTACAAGGGCGTTGTGGCTTACGTCCGACTCGTCCAGGGCGGGCTGCGCCAGCACGACCTGGTGCGGCTGATGGGCTCGGGCGCCGAGAGCGAGATCCTTGAGCTCGGCGTCTTCCGGCCGCAGCTCGTGCCGGTCGCCGAGCTCCGCGTGGGCGAGGTGGGCTACGTCGCCACCGGCCTCAAGTCAGTCAGGGACTGCCAGGTCGGCGACACGATGACCGCCGCGGGACGGCCTGCCAGCGCGCCCGTCCCCGGCTACCAGCCGGCCAAGCCGCTCGTCTTCGCCGGCCTCTACCCGATGCGTGGCGAGGACTACCCCGAGCTGCGCGACGCGCTCGAGAAGCTGCACCTCAACGACGCCTCGATCAGTTTCCAGCCCGAGACATCGGTCGCGCTCGGATTCGGCTTCCGCTGCGGCTTCCTCGGCCTGCTGCACATGGAGATCGTGCAGGAGCGCCTCGAGCGTGAGTTCGGGCTCGAGCTGATCGCCTCCGCGCCGTCGGTCGAGTACCGCGTGCAGCTGACCAACGAGCGCGGCGAGGTGATTGTCGACAACCCCGCGCAGATGCCGGCGCCGAGCGACATCGAGATCATCCTCGAGCCGTGGGTCAAGGTCAGCGTGGTCAGCCCGACGCAGTACATCGGCGCGCTGATGGAGCTCGCGACCGATCGGCGCGGCGCCTTCCAGGGCATGGACTATCTGGACCCGCAGCGCGTGCTGATGACCTTCGAGGTGCCGCTGGCGGAGGTGATCGTCGACTTCTACGACCTGCTCAAGAGCCGCAGCCAGGGCTACGCCTCGCTCGACTACGAGGAGATCGGCTACCGCGCGGGCGAGCTGGTCAAGCTCGACGTGCTCGTCGCCGGCGAGCCCGTCGACGCGCTCTCGCTGATCGTCCATCGCAGCCGGGCACAGTCGGAGGGCCGAGCACTGGTCGACCGGCTGCGCGAGCTGATCCCGCGCCAGATGTTCGAGGTGCCGCTGCAGGCAGCCGTCGGCTCGAACGTGATCGCGCGTGAGACGATCCGGGCGATGCGCAAGAACGTGCTGGCCAAGTGCTACGGTGGCGACATCACGCGAAAGCGCAAGCTGCTCGAGAAGCAGAAGGAGGGCAAGGCGCGGATGAAGAGGGTGGGCCGGGTGGAGATCCCGCAGGAGGCGTTCCTGGCAGTGCTGCGCTCGACAGAGTCGAGCTGACGCCGCCGGTGCCCGTCGGCCGAGAGCCTGCCGTCGCCTGATCTGCGATGGAGCAGCTCGTCCGTGACCTGATCTTCTACGCGTTCGTCGGGCTGCTCGTCGTGCTGCGCTTCGACGCACGCCGCTTCATGGCCGCCGAGCACGACGATGAGAACGTGTCGGGCGGGCTGGGTTTGTGGCTGCGCCGCCTGTCGTGGTACGCGCTCGGCCTGCTGATCGTCGTCATCGTCTACAACATCTACCCGCTGCCCATATCGGTACTCCACCTCCAGCTGGGCGACGATCAGGCACAGTCCCTGCTCGGCGGGCTGGCGCTGGCCGGCATCGGCACCCTGGCCGTGGTCGGCTATGCCTACATCCGCTACGGCCGGCTGCGCTACCCGCCGCCGGGCCGCTACCCGGCCGGCCTGCTCAGCTCGATCGGCACGGCCATCATCGACGAGGCCGCCTGGCGCGGCATCCTGCTCGGGCTGCTCATCGCGGCGCAGTGGCCGATCGAGTACGCGGTCACGTTTCAGGCGCTGCTCTACGGCCTGGCGACGCGGATGGCCCGACCCCGCGTGCCGATGGGCATGCTCGTGCTCGTCCTCGCCCAGGGCTTCCTTGGCGGCTGGCTGACGGTCGAGACCGGCGGCATCGGCGCCGCCCTGCTCGGTCACGCTCTGACTCGGCTGGCGTTCTTCGTCGCGACGGGTCATGGCGGGCCGCGCGAGGTGCCCGACGAGGAGGACTTCCGCGACGAGCGAGAGGATGAGCTGCCTGTCGGCCTGGAGGTGGTCCATGACGCTGACAGCGGGGGCGGCCAGCGGCTGTTGCCGTGACGGCGACCTACGGGCGGGAGGAACGCACGGAGCCGCCAGCGCCCGAGTCGCTCTACGTCCACTTCCCGTTCTGCGTGTCGATCTGCCCGTACTGTGACTTCGTGGTGCTCGCCGGCCGCGCCGCACAGGGCGCTCAGAGCCGCGCCGGCCAGCTCGTCGAGGGGCTCATCCGCGAGATCGAGCTGCGCGCCACAGGCGCGCCTGCGATGGCGCCGCTCGGATCGGTGTACCTGGGCGGCGGCACGCCTTCACTGATGTCGGCTGCGCAGGTCGGTCGGCTGCTGGCCACCATCGAGCGCACCTTTGGCATGGCGGCAGATGCCGAGGTGACAATCGAGGCCAACCCCGGCCCGGCCGAGCGCGGCGACCTGGCTGGCTTCCGCGCGGCGGGAGTCAATCGGCTGTCCGTCGGCGCACAGTCGATGCACGTGCAGGAGCTGCGGCGGATCGGGCGTCGGCACTCGCCCGGCGATGTGGCCGCGACCGTTGCGGGCGCGCAAGGGGCCGGCTTCGACAACATCAGCCTCGACCTGCTGTATGACATCCCCGGCCAGTCGCTAGGATCCTGGCGGGCGACGCTAGAGGCGGTGCTGGCGCTCGAGCCCGACCACGTGTCGGCGTACGCGCTGACCCTCGAGGACCCCGACCTGCAAGGCCTGGCAGGCCCGACAGGTGATCACCTGCCGCTGCGCTCCGGCGCGCGTCGCTGGCGGGAGCGCGCACGGCCGGAGCAGGACGACGACCGCGCCGCCGACATGTACCTGCTGGCCGACGACATGCTGGCCGCAGCCGGGCGGCCGTGGTACGAGATCTCGAACTGGGCGCGGCCGGGGCGCGAGTCGCGCCACAACCTCGTCTACTGGCTGGGCGGCGCGTGGGAAGCGGTGGGGCCGGGCGCACATGCCTTCGATGGCGCACGCACGCGACGCTGGAACGCAGCACGGCTCGATGCCTATCTCGCCGCGCTGGCTGCGGGCAAGCTGCCGCCGGGCGGCGCGGATGTCGCTGATCGAGCAACCGCGGCTGCCGATCGCGCGATCCTTCGCCTGCGTACCGCCGCCGGCGTGCTCATTGACGGCGCCGCACCGCCCTCCGCCGCCGTCCAGTGGGGCGTTGAGACGGGACTTGCGACGCAGGGGTCGGACCGGATCGCCCGCCTGACGCTGCGCGGTCGGCTGGCCTCCAATGAGCTGTTCCTCAGGTTGCTGCCCGGCTAGGCCGTCCGCGCGTTGACACCCGGCTTCGTGCTCGGTACGATGCTGCGAGCTTGGTTAGCACTCGCCATGAGAGAGTGCTAACGCGACCACCACTCCGCAGCAGGAGCCAACCATGTCGCGCCGCAAGGATCGGCCAAGCGGTCCGCTGGATCAGCGTTCGCAGGAGATCCTGTGGGCCGTCATCGAGGAATACATCGCCACCGCCACGCCGGTCGGCAGCCAGGCGCTCGTCGATCGGCGCCGGCTCGACGTCAGCCCGGCGACGGTGCGCAACGTCATGGCCGAGCTGGAGGCGGCGGGCTACCTGAGTCATCCGCACACGAGCGCCGGCCGCGTGCCGACGGATGCCGGCTACCGCCTGTACGTCGAGCAGATCACGCCGCAGGTCAGCCTGGGCCCGGTGGCGCAGCTGATGATCCGCCACCAGTTCGGGCAGGTCGAGTTCGCCAGCGAGCAGTGGTTCCGTCTCGCAGCGGCCACTTTGGCCGGCGCGACCCACAACGCGGGGCTGGCCACGCCGGCCAAGCCGGCAGCGGCACGCGTGCGCCGGATAGACCTCATCCAGAACAGCACCCACCTGGTCAGCGTCGTGCTGGTCCTCGCCGAGGGCGGTGTCAAGCAGGGCATGGTGCCGGTCGATTCGGTCGTTGGCGACGAGCTGCTCGATGCTGCTTCGCGGCTGCTCAACGACCGCCTGGCAGGCGCGACTGCGCGCCAGGTCGCAATGCAGGTGGAGGCGCTGCGCCGCGAGGCGCTCGTGCATGACGTCAGCCTTCGGGCGGCTGAGCGGGTCGAGCGGATGATGCGCGACTTCGACGCCGCAGCCGTGGAGGATGTCTTCTCAGACGGCCTGCTGAACGTCATGGAGGCGCCCGAGTTCAGCCATAGCGAGAAGCTGCGCACTGTCTTTGGTGTCCTTCAGAACCTTGACTACCTCGGCGGTCTGGTCAGCCGCGTGGCAGCGAGCGACGACGTGCATGTGCTGATCGGCGCGGAGAACGAGGCCGAGGAGATGCGCGATGTGGCGCTGGTCCTCGCGGCCTACGGTCGTCCCGGTCGGGCGATCGGGGTGGTCGGCGTGCTCGGGCCGACGCGCATGGCCTACCCGCAGGCCATTGGCAGCGTGCGCTACGTGAGCGGGTTGATGAACGAGCTGGTGGAGCAACTTTATCGATGAGTGACTCTGGAAGGACACGCGCCGAGGAGCGCATCGCAGAGCTGGACACCTCCCCCGCGGCTCTCGCTGAGCAGCTCGAGCTGCTACGTGAGCAGCTGCTGGCTGCCGAGCGGGAGGTCGAGCAGAACCGAGCCGGCTGGCAGCGCGCCGTGGCAGACTTCGCCAACTTCCGCCGCCGGACCGAGCAGGACCGGCTGGCCAGCCTGGGGCTGGCGAGCGAGGCGCTGCTCATCAAGCTGCTCAACGTCGCCGACGACTTCGACCGGGCGATCGCCCAGCTGCCGGCCGAGATTGCCGGCCAGCCGTGGGTCGAAGGTGTGGTGGCAATCGACCGCAAGCTGCGCGCGGTGCTCGATTCGGAAGGCCTTACGCCGATCGAGGCGGAAGGGCAGCCTTTCGACCCGCAGGTCCACGAGGCGATCGCCCAGGACCCGACTGATCGTCTGCCTGAGGGCAGCGTGACCAGCGAGTTCCAGCGTGGCTACATGCTGCGCGACCGGGTGCTGCGCCCGGCGCTGGTTGCCGTCGCCACGGCGCCGGCGGGCCGAAAGGCCAACGACGACAGCAATTCGAACGAACAGCCGGCCGACGCCGGCAGCATGGAGGACTGAAACGCCATATGGGCAGGATCATCGGCATCGACCTCGGCACGACCAACTCGGTCGTGGCCGTCATGGAGGGCGGCGAGCCGACCGTCATCCCCAGCGCCGAAGGCGGCCGCACCGTGCCGTCGGTCGTCGCCTTCACGAAGGGCGGTGAGCGCCTCGTCGGCCAGGTGGCCAAGCGCCAGGCGATCACCAACCCCTCGAACACCGTCTACTCGATCAAGCGCTTCATGGGCCGCCGCTGGGACGACGCGGAGGTCCAGCGCTCGAAGGATCTCGTGCCCTACAAGGTCGAGAAAGACCCGGCCAGCGATGGCGTCCGCGTCACCGTCTCTGACGGCAAGACCTACTCGCCGCCCGAGGTCAGCGCGATGATCCTGCAGAAGCTCAAGGCTGATGCAGAGGCGTACCTTGGCGAGAAGGTGACCGAGGCGGTGATCACCGTCCCGGCGTACTTCGACGACACCCAGCGCCAGGCGACCAAGGATGCGGGCCGCATTGCGGGCCTCGACGTCAAGCGGATCATCAACGAGCCCACGGCGTCAGCGCTCGCCTACGGCCTGGACAAGAAGAAGGACGAGCAGATCGCGGTCTACGACCTGGGCGGTGGCACGTTCGACATCTCGATCCTCGAGCTGGGCGACGGCGTGTTCGAGGTCAAGGCCACCAACGGCGACACCCATCTGGGCGGCGACGACTTCGACCAGCGGGTCATCGACTGGATGCTGGCCGAGTTCAAGAAGGACCAGGGCATCGACCTGTCGAAGGACGAGCAGGCCCTCCAGCGCCTGAAGGAGGCGGCTGAGAAGGCCAAGATCGAGCTATCCAGCACGACTCAGACCGAGATCAACCTGCCCTACATCTCGGGCGGTGGGGAGGCTGGCCCAAAGCACCTGGTGATGACCCTCACCCGGGCCAAACTCGTGGACCTCGTGGCAGACCTGGTCGACAGGACAAAGGGGCCGGTCCAGGCCGCGCTGAAGGACGCCGGATTGAAGCCGACCGACATCGACGAGGTCATCCTCGTCGGTGGCCAGACGCGCATGCCGGCGGTGGTCGAGGCGGTCAAGCAGATTTTCGGCGGCAAGGAGCCGCACAAGGGCGTCAATCCGGATGAGGTGGTCGCCATCGGCGCCGCCATCCAGGCCGGCGTCCTGGCCGGCGACGTGAAGGACGTGCTGCTGCTCGACGTCACGCCGCTGTCGCTGGGCATCGAGACCCTGGGTGGCGTGATGACCAAGCTGATCGAGCGCAACACGACCATCCCGACGTCCAAGTCGCAGGTCTTCTCGACCGCCTCGGATAGCCAGCCGCAGGTCGAGATCCACGTTCTCCAGGGCGAGCGCGAGATGGCTGGCGACAACAAGACGCTCGGCCGGTTCATCCTCGACGGCATCCCGCCCGCGCCGCGGGGAGTGCCGCAGATCGAGGTCACGTTCGACATCGATGCCAACGGCATCCTCGACGTCCGTGCCAAGGACCGCGCAACGGGGCGCGAGCAGCAGGTGCGCATCACCGCCAGCTCGATGCTCTCCAAGGACGACGTCGACCGCATGGTCCGCGAGGCGCAGGAGCACGCTGACGAGGATCGCCAGCGGCGCGAGCAGGTCGAGACGCGCAACCAGGCTGACGCGCTGGCCTTCCAGGGCGAGCGCACGCTGCGCGACCTGGGCGACAAGGTCAGCGCCGAGGACAAGGCTGACGTCGAAGCCAAGATCTCGGCCGTCCGCGAAGCACTGAAGGGCGACGACATGGACGCCCTGCGCCGGACCAGCCAGGAGCTGGCCGAGGCGCTGCAGCGCGTTGGCACCGCCGCCTACCAGGCCGATCAGGCACCCGGCACTGGCGACGGCGCCGCGCCAGAGGGTGAGCCGGCAGGCGAGCCTGCCGCGGCCGGCTCTGCCGGCGAAGGCGAAGCCGAGGAAGCTGTTGAAGGCGAGTACAAGGAGGTCTGAGCGCTCAACGCTCCGGCACGTAGAGCCAGTCAAGGCCCGGGCAATTGCCCGGGCCTTTTCCTGTGTGCGCCCCCTCCCGAGGTGTGCTAACGTCGCATAACCCAGTAAACCTATTAACTCCCTAGAGAAGGGTTCCGTTATGGACCGGCTTCCGGCTTGGCGTGCCCCAGTGGTCGTTCTCGTCTTGCTGCTCGCTGGCTGTGGGGCTACAAGCGCACCCGGCAGCCCAGCGCCGGCTGGCGATGGGGTGACGTTGCGCCTCGCCTACTTCCCCAACGTGACCCACGCGACGGCGTTGGTAGGAGATCGCGGCGGGATCTTCGAGCGCGTGCTGGGTGATGCGGTCGACCTGCGCGTCCAGAGCTTCAATGCCGGCAACGAGGCCGTCGAGGCCATCTTCAACGGCGGCATTGACATCGCCTACATCGGCCCCAACCCAACGCTCAACGCCTTCATCCGCTCCAACGGCCAGGCCGTCCGCATCATTGCCGGCGCGACGTCCGGCGGCGCGTTCTTCGTCGTCCGCGAAGGGATCGGCTCCGCCGAGGATCTGCGCGGTCGGACCGTTGCCAGCCCGGCCCTGGGCAACACGCAGGATGTCGCCCTCCGTTCGTGGCTGGCCGACCAGGGCCTCCGGACAACGGCCGAGGGCGGCGGTGACGTGTCGATCACGCCACTCGCCAACGCGGACATCCTGGAGAGCTTCGTCTCCGGCTCGCTCGACGGCGCGTGGGTGCCCGAGCCTTGGGCGACGCGGATGGTCGGACAGGGCGGCAAGGTCCTGGTCGATGAGCGAGACCTGTGGCCTGATGGCCAGTACGTGACGACCCACGTGATCGTCGCGACGTCCTTCCTCGAGCGTCACCCGGACGTGGTCGCGCGCTTCCTGCGCGCCCACGCGGAGGCGACCGACTACGTGAACGCCAACCCCTTGGACTCGCGCCGGCTGGTCAGCCAGGGCATCGAGGCGATCACCGGCAGCGTCGTCGTGCCGGCGGTCCTGGAGGCCGCCTGGCCGAACCTGACCTTCACCGTTGACCCGATTGCGTCGTCGCTCCAGGAGTCGGCGGTCGATGCGCACGGTCTGGGATTCCTGGAGGGCTACGATCCCGACACCGGCCTGGCCGGCATCTATGACCTCGCGCTGCTCAATGAGGTGCTCCGCGACGCCGGGCGGCCTGAGCTGGTGCAGCCATGACCCCCGGCGCCGCGCACCCGCCGGCCGCTCAGGTGGAGCTCCGGGACACGGTGCTCAGCGTCCGTGGCGTGCGCAAGGCGTACGGCCCGAGCGGCAATCACGTCCTGGCGCTCGAGGGCATCTCGCTGGCGGCGCGCCGCGGCGAGTTCCTGTGCCTTGTCGGTGCCTCGGGTTGCGGCAAGAGCACGTTGCTCAACCTGATCACCGAGCTCGACCGGCCGACGGGTGGCGAGATCATGGTCGACGGCCGGGCGAGCCTGCTCTTCCAGGAGGCCGCGCTGTTCCCGTGGCTGACGGCCGCCGGCAACATCGAGCTGCCGCTGCGCATCGCACGGACTCCGCGCGATGAGCGCCGGCGCGAGGTCGAGCGGCTGCTCGCTCTCGTCCACCTGACCGGCTTCGGCGACAGGATGCCGCACGAGCTGTCGGGCGGCATGCGCCAGCGAGTCGCCGTGGCGCGCGCGCTGGCCCAGCACGCGGACATCCTGCTGATGGACGAGCCGTTCGGCTCGCTCGACGCCATGACCCGCGATTTGCTCCACGACGAGCTCGAGCGGATCTGGCGCGAGACGGGGGTGACGATCGTCTTCGTGACCCACGACGTTCGCGAGGCGGTGCGGCTGGGCGATCGGATAGTCGTCCTGACCAGCCGCCCGGGCAGGGTCGCCGACGAGCTGCCGGTCAACCTGCCGCGGCCGCGCAACATCGCCTCGGCCGAGGTTGGCGAGCTTGCCGCAGCGGTCACTGACCGCCTTCGGGCAGAGGTAAGGCGGCACGCCGATGGCTGAGCGCGTCCTCCGCCCGCCCGGCTCGCGGCTCGACGACGAGATCCGAGGCATCGACAACCTCGAGCTGCCTCTGCGGCCGCGGCGGCACCGGCTGCGAGCCATGTGGTCGGGGCTCTGGCCGAAGCTGGCCGCCGTTGGGATCTTCCTCATCGTCTGGCAGCTGGTGGTTCTTGCCCAGCTGCGGCCGGACTACGTCCTGCCCGGGCCGCTGCCCGTGCTCGAGCGCCTGGGGCGCGAGCTGACGGGCGAGGTGCTGCCGCTGGCGACGGCGATCACCCTCCAGCGGGCGGCGGTGGGCTTCGCTCTCGCGCTGGCCATCGGCACGCTGCTCGGGCTGGCGATCGTGCGCTCGAAGCTGCTGCGCACGGCCGTGGCGTCGTTGATCACCGGCCTGCAGACCATGCCCTCGATCGCCTGGTTCCCGCTGGCCATCCTGATCTTCGGCCTGAATGAGGCAGCGATCATGTTCGTCGTCGTCCTTGGCGCCGCGCCATCCATCGCCAACGGCCTGATCGCCGGCGTCGACCACATCCCGCGCGTCCTGCTGCGCGCCGGCCAGGTCCTGGGGGCGCGCGGCGTCGCCCGCTACCGCTACGTCATCTTCCCGGCGGCGCTGCCGTCATTTGTCGGTGGGCTCAAGCAGGGCTGGGCCTTCGCCTGGCGCAGCCTGATGGCCGGTGAGCTGCTGGTCGTCATCGCAGGCCGGCCGTCAATCGGCAGCCGGCTGCAGTTCGCCCGCGAGTTCAGCGATGCGCTGGGGCTGATGGCGATGATGATCGTCATCCTGGCCATTGGCATCGTCGTCGACCTGCTCGTGTTCGGCACGCTGGACCGCGCGATCAGGCGCCGCTGGGGGCTGCTGGAGAGCTAGCGAGATTCTGCCGGTGGCCGCCGGCGCCGGTTCATGGAGATCCAGGCCTCCGGGTCGGCAGTCAGCTCGCGCACGCGCGGCGGCAGCTCGCCGCTCGCCAGGTCAGCCAGGCTGGTCGTCTCGAGCACGCGGCGCAGGCTGGCCCGAACCGCCACCCAGACGTCGCGCAGCGCCTCTGCCGGGCCGGCGTACTCGACCGATTCAACACGCTCGCCGCGGACCGTCGCCATTGGCCCATCGACGGCGCGGATCACGTCGGCCAGGCTGATCTCGTCGGCCGGTCGGGCGAGGGCGTAGCCGCCGCCTGTGCCGCGGGTGCTCTTGATGATCCCGGCGTGCTTCAGCTCGAGCAGGATCGCCTCGAGGAACTTGGCGGGGATTCCCTGCGCGTCGGAGATGCGCTCGCGCTTCAGGGGCTGGCCATCAGCGGCAGCCAGCTCGGCCGCAGCGCGAACTGCGTAGTCAGCCTTGGCGGAGACGCGCATCGTCCAATTGTGCGTGATGGACGGCCCAAGCGGCCGCAGTCAGCGCCAGAGGAAGAGCGGCACTCCGGGAGCCAGCGCAGCGACTGCCAGCACTGCCAGGTACGCGGCCAGCAGCAGCCCTCCCACGTAGAGGTGGAGCTTGACGTTGACCCCGAGGTAGCCCATCAGTGCATAGGGCTGGTCATAGTGCGCCGTCAGGCCGTCACGCACCCGCAGCGCGAGGGGCAGCGGCAGCAGCGCCACCAGCGCCGGGATGGGCAGAACGCCGGCCAGGACACCGCCACCGATGATCGCGAACGCAGCCAGCGCGAGGGCGTAGTACAGGCTGATGACCGTCGGCTTGGGCAGGCGCACGGGCAGGGTCAGCTTGCCCGCGCGCTCGTCGCCCGAGCGATCGGGGACCTCGTTGGCGTACAGGATCAGCGCCACCAGCAGCGCGATCGGCAGCGAGGCGACGATCGGCTCGACGGCGATCGGGCCGCCGCTCTGGACGACGTAGGCGCCAAGCAGCATCAGCGGTCCGAAGCCGAGGGCGACGGCGATCTCGCCCAGGCCGCGGTAGACGAGCTTCAGGGGCGGGGCGGTGTAGAACAGCCCGATCAGCACGCCCACCACGCCGATGCCCAGCAGCTCTGGCGACGGCCGCAGCCAGAGCAGCAGCAGGCCGGCGGCGATGGTCACGGCGTAGCAGCCGGCGGCGATCAGGGCCATCGCGCGCAGCGAGACGAGCCCGTACTGGATGACCCGCGAGCCGCCGCTGTACTGGGTCGGGTTGACGTTCTTCTCGTCGGCGCCGAGGCGGGCATCGAACACGTCGTTCGTGACGTTGATCGCGAGGTGCGCGGCGGCCGCGCCGACGAGCGTGATCAGCGCGGTCAGAGGCTCGAAGAAGCCGTGAAGCGCGGCGATGGCGATGCCCACCAGGACGGGCACGAACGTCGCCGACAGGAACGGCAGGCGGGTCGAGCGCAGGATCAGCCAGCCCAGCGAGAGCCTTGGCCTGACTGTTCGTCCGAGCTCGCCGGAGAGCCTGGCCAGGTAGCGCCGCGACTGGCCGACCTGGCGCTCGACGTACTCCGGGAACGGGATATCCGATTCGTCCCAGCCCCAGGCGGCATGTGCGCGGAACGAGATCCGCTCGGCGGCGGTGGCGCTGGCGCGCCCCCACACCGTGACGTGGCGGCGCTCGTCGTAGCCGACACCCGGCTGCGGGCGGATGTGGCTGCCGGTCAGGCTCAGCTCACCATCGAGCGGCAGCGCGAACCCGGCCGGCGGCAGGAAGCTGACCGTGCCTGCCGCGGCGTCGACGTCGGCCTCGATCGCGGCGCTGACGGGATAGCCATCCTCGGCAACCCAGGTCAGCAGCTGGAAGGGGAATTGGGCCAGCCGGGCAAGGCCGGCAGCCGGCTCGATCATCTGTACACCCGCGCGCAGGTCGACCATCAGGCGGCCTCCTTCTCGGGCTCGCCGGCCGGATGCTCGAAGCGCTGCGGCGGCTGGGTCGTGTCGCCGCCCGGCCAGTAGAGGACTCGGCGCGGAACGACCTGGATGACCGAGCGCTCGAAGAACAGCGGGAAGGCGACGCGCGCCTTGAGGAACTGCAGGATGACCGGCTCCTTGGCGGCCCACAGTGGCAGCACCCGCTCCCAGTCAGTGTGCGGGTCACCATCGATCACACGCGCGTCGCCCTGGATCGTCGCCCTATCCGGCCGCCCACCGAGCGCGACCGGATCGCTCAGCGAGAGCGAGACACGCTGGTCGGCCTTGATGTGCTCCAGCTTGCGCGAGAACAGGATGCTCGATGTCATCAGCACCTTCTGGCCGTCCCACAGCGGGATCAACGGGTAAGTCATCGGCCGTCCGTCGTGGCGGACGACGGTCAGCTCCGTCACCAGGGCCGCCTCGAGCAGCTCCTCGACCGGCCTGGGCATCCAGCTCATCTGGCGCTCCTCCGTTGACCTGCGAAAACTTGCGAGCAGAAAGTAACACATTTTCTCGCCGTGGCGCCAGTGGGCGCCCGGGCGGTACGATGCGACCTGCCGTGACCATCCCAGCGACGACATTCACCCCGCTCATCCGTGCCCGCGGCCTGACCAAGCGCTTTGGCGCGTTCACCGCCGTCGAGTCGATCGACTTCGAGGTGCGCGCCGGCGAGTCGTTCGGTTTCCTTGGCCCCAACGGCGCGGGCAAGACCTCGACCATGCGCATGGTCGCCTGCGTGTCGCCGCGGACCGAGGGCGAGCTGAGCGTGCTGGGCATGGACCCGGCCACAGAGGGCACGCGCATCCGCGCCCGGATCGGGGTAGTGCCGCAGGACGACACGCTCGACACCGAGCTGACAGTGGCCGAGAACCTGCTCATCTACGGCCGCTACTTCGACCTGTCGTACGCCGAGACACGGCGGCGCGCCGACGAGCTGCTCGAGTTCGTGCAGCTCAAGGAGCGCTCGCGCGACCTGGTCGAGCCGCTGTCGGGGGGCATGAAGCGGCGCCTGACCATCGCCCGCGCGCTGATCAACGAGCCCGACCTGCTGCTGCTCGACGAGCCCACCACCGGCCTCGATCCGCAGGCGCGCCACCTGGTCTGGGAGCGGCTGTACCGGCTCAAGCAGCGCGGCACCACGCTGATCCTGACCACCCACTACATGGACGAGGCCGAGCAGCTGTGCGACCGGCTGGTGGTGATGGACAAGGCCCGGATCGTGGCCGAGGGCTCGCCGCGCGAGCTGATCGACAAGTACGCCACGCGCGAAGTGCTCGAGCTGCGCTTCGCGGTCGGTGTCCAGGAGACGCTCGACAGCAAGCTCGAGGGGCTGGGCGAGCGGATCGAGCACCTGCCGGATCGCGTGCTCGTCTACGCCGCCAACGGCGAGGCGGCCGCGGTCGAGGCACACGAACGCGGCCTCAAGCCCGAGAGCGTGCTCGTCCGGCGCAGCAGCCTCGAAGACGTCTTCCTGCGCCTGACCGGCCGCACGCTGGTCGAGTAGGTCCGCAGCCGATGGCGCCCGGCGTTCGCTTCTTCGAGCACAACCTGATGGTCTACCGCCGGACGTGGCGCGGGACGGCCTTTTCGACGATCGTCTCGCCGGTGCTGTTCCTGTCAGCGATGGGTGTCGTGCTGGGCACGTTCGTGCCCAACCTCGATGAGTTCGGCGGTGCCTCGTACCTGGTCTTCCTGGCCCCCGGCCTGCTGGCGGCGACGGCGATGCAGACGGCGACGATCGAGTCGTCGTGGCCGCTGCTGGCCGGCTTCAAGTGGACCAAGACCTTCCTGGGCGCCATCGCCACGCCGCAGGGCCCGCGCGACATCGTCTTCGGTCACCTCTACTCGATGACCACGCGGCTGGCTTTCGTGACCGGCATCTTCATGCTCGTCGCCTACGTGTTCGGCGCGATCGACAGCGTGCAGGGCCTGCTGGCCTGGCCGGCGGCGATCCTGACCGGACTGGCCTTCGGCATGCCCATGGCAGCCTGGACTGCGTCGCGCCAGAACGAGAGCTCGTTCCCGATCATCTTCCGCTTCGTGGTCACGCCGATGTTTCTGTTCAGCGGCACGTTCTTCCCCATCGAGCGCCTGCCCGACATGCTCCAGGCCGTGGCCTGGCTGACGCCGCTCTTCCATGGTGTCTCGCTGGCCCGCGCCTTCGCCATCGGCCACGAGGTCGACGTGCTGCTGATCGGCGTCCATGCGCTGGTGCTCCTCGGCATGACCGTGGCCGGCCTGCTGGTCGCGCTGCACACGTTCCGCAAACGGTTGATCGTCTGATGTCCGCCCTGAGCAGCGGTCGGATGCTGCCGTTCGGCAGCCGCCACGCGGTGCACATCCTCGAGCGCAACCGGCTCATCTTCCGGCGCCAGTGGATGCTCATCGTGTCGGGCTTCTTCGAGCCGCTCTTCTACCTGGTTGGTATCGGGCTGGGGCTGGGCTCGATCATCGGCGCCGTCGAGGGCCCGGGCGGCACGCTCATTCCGTACGCCGTCTTCGTTGCCCCGGCGCTG
The DNA here is from genome assembly GCA_035553915.1 of Candidatus Limnocylindrales bacterium. Classification (GTDB taxonomy): domain Bacteria; phylum Chloroflexota; class Limnocylindria; order Limnocylindrales; family CSP1-4; genus JALYGJ01. The sequence goes on from DATMJK010000055.1 coordinate 28,019, forward strand.
CTGGCGACAAGCGCCATGAACGGTGCCGTGTACGACAGCACCAACATGTTCTTCCGGCTGCGCTACCAGAAGTCGTACGACGGCATGCTGGCCACGCCGGTCAACATCGGCGACATCGCCCTGGGCGAGATCATCTGGGCGCTGATGCGCGGCACGCTCTACGCCGTCGGCTTCCTGGTAGTCATGTTCGCGCTCGGCCTGATGCCCTCGCCGTGGGGCCTGCTGGCCCTGCCGGCGGCGATGCTGATCGGCTTCACGACCGCCGCCGTCGGGCTGACCGCGGTCAGCTTCATGCGCTCGTGGCAGGACCTGGACCTGTTCTTCGTTGCCACGCTGCCGCTGTTCCTGTTCTCGGCCACGTTCTTCCCGATCACCGCCTACCCTGAGGCCATCCGCTGGATCGTCGAGCTGACTCCGCTCTACCGCGGCGTCGACCTGGTCCGCGGCCTGACCACCGGCCACGTCGGCATGTCGCAGCTGATCGACGTGATCTACCTCGCGCTGATGGGCGTCTTCTTCCTCTGGGTGGCGTCGCGACGCCTCGGGCGGATGCTCCTCAAGTAGGGCCGCCCCCTACATCAGCGCGATCGCCCGCTCGACGGCGAGGTCACTGCGGAACTGCCGGTCGACCAGCGCGCGCAGCCGGTAGGACACCGCCAGCCCGTGCGCCTTCTGGGTCGGTGGCGCATCTGAAGGCACGGTCAGGGTCACGGTCAGGCCGCCACGCAGCTGGGCTGGGTCGACCGGCACCGACGCCAGCACGATGCCCTTCAGGCCGTTCGGTGCCTCGACGTCAGCCTGCAGCTCGATCCGCCCGCCGCGCCCGCCGCCGGCTGACGGCCAGCTGACCGTGACCTCGATCTCGGATCCGGCCACGGCCGGTGGCAGGGGCTTGACGGCGATGGTCGCGTCGCCGCTGCCGTAGGCGTCGAACAGCGCGCCGGGCCCGAGGTTGACCGCGCCCGAGCGGAGGTAGTCGATGTTCTGGGCCACGTCCACGAGCGCTGCGACTCGCTGGTCGCCGCCCATCGCCACGTCCCAGCGCGCCTCGACGGCCCAGGCGATCAGTGCGCTGCCCATGTGGCCCGACGCCGGGCCGAGGCGCGGCGCGGGAATCGTGAACTCGGCCTCGACCGACTGGCCGGCGGCCAGCGAAGCTGGCAGCGGCGGCGAGCTGAAGGGCAGCTCTTCGAAGGCCTTGCCGTGGACCTCGATCCAGCTCTCAGTGCTCGTCGTCCGGCCCTCGCTGTCGCGCTTCTGCTCTGAGCGCTGCTCCTCCGCCAGGCGGACGCCGACCAGGCGCAGCATCGCGCCGCGCGCCTTGACCTCGCGCCGGGCGGTGAGCCGCAGCACGCCCTTGATGCCCTCGCCGATGCGCACCGGCTCCAGGATCTCGATGCTGCCGTCGAGGGCGTCAGTCGAGCGGTTGAGCAGCTCCTGCGCCGTCAGGGCCGCCAGCGGGTGGCTGCCTGACGGTCCCGCCAGGCGCGTGCCCTCGACGGCGTCGAACGGCGCCGGTGCGCTGCCCTGCCGGCCGCCCCAGCCGAAGAGCCCACCGACCTGGTGGGGCATGCTGCCCATGGCCAGGACTGCCTCACGAAAGCTCATCTGTGCCAGATCCTCCTCGACGCTACGGCTGACTCGCCTGCCACTCGACGTGCTCTGCGCCGACGAAAGCAGAGTACGCGCTCAGCGCCTGGTCGAAGGCGTCGACGAAGCCGTCCTCGGCCCGCGGCGAGAATCCCTCCTGCCAGGACAGGCCGATGATGCGCAACGCCTTCTGGCGGCGATCAATGCGTGGCTCGATCCGACCGACGAGCCGATCGCCGAACAGGACCGGCAGCACGTAGTAGCCCCAACGGCGCTTGGCCTGCGGGACGTATACCTCCCACAGGTAGTCGAAGTGCCACAGATCGCGCAGCAGGCGCCGATCCCAGGCAAGCGGGTCGAGCGGGGCGATGAAGGCGACAGTCGGCTGTGCGATCCGGTCGGGCAGCTCGAGCATCGGCAGCTCCTCGGCCAGCACGTAATAAGGCCCGCGCACGCCGTCGAGTGCGACCTCGGCCAGCACGCCCTGCTCGACAAGCTTTGCCGTCATCGTGCGCCGCTCGGCGGCTGATCCCGCGCTGTACATCACCTCGGCCTGAGCGGTCGGCGTCGTCAGCCCGGTTGCCCGGTAGCGGCTCAGCAGGCGGTGGCGCATCTGCTCCTCGACCGGCCGGCGCGCGGCCAGCACCTCGTCCGGCACGAGCCGCTCGATGAGGTCGTAGTGACGCCGGTTGCCTTCGCGGCGAGCGATGCCCAGCCGGCCGCTGACGAAGAGCGCCTCCATCACCGCCCGCGCGGCGCGCGTCGGTGCCCACCACCAGTCGATCGCGTGGCCGTGCTCGGCGAACGAGGCGGTCGAGTGCGCTCCCTCGGACTCGATGCGCGCCAGGATCGCCTCAGCGACGGCCGCCTGCTCATTCAGGATGCCTTCCTCGTACTGCGGCCGGTTACGGTCCCAGGTCAGGCGATACCACGGCAGCTCGGCCAGCGGCACGAGGTTCAGGCTCTTGTTGTAGAGCTCGATCAGCCGGCGCTCAGCGCCGTAGAGCCACTGGTCGGTCCACTCACGCCTGTAGCCGCCGACTCGGGCGTGCAGCACCAAGTCGTGGTTGCGTGCGCCGGGAACCTCGAGGGGATCGAATTGGAGCAGGCCGAGGCGCTCGACCACCGTCAGCACGCTCTGTGGGTCGGCGGCCAGTGAGCGCGCCGGCGCGAGCAGGTGGCGGCGCACCAGGAAACGCCGAGCCTCGTCCTGGGCCAGGCGCAGCGGAGAGGCGCTCAGCTGACGCGCGCGCTGTAGGCCGAGAGCACCGGCGCGCCGCCAAGGTGGGCGTAGAGCACGTTCGAATCCGAGCTGATCTCACCACGCTGGACGATGTCGATGAGGCCGGCCATCGACTTGCCCTCGTAGACCGGATCGGTGAGCATGCCCTCGAGCCTGCCGGCAAGCCGGATTGCCTCGATCGTCGCCTGGTCGGGAATGCCGTAGATGCCGCCGTGGTAGCGTTCGTCGAGGAGCACGTCCTGGGGCTCGATCTCGCGGCCGAGCTCCAGCAGGCTGGCCGTGTTGCGCGCGATGCGCAGGATCTGCGCGTGGGTTTCAGCCGGCTTGGCCGAGGCGTCGATACCGATCACCCGCCGCGGTCGCTGCTGCGCGGCGAAGCCAACCACCATTCCCGCCTGCGTGCTGCCCGTGACCGAGCAGACGATGATCGTGTCGAAGAAGACGCCAAGGTCGCGCTCCTGGCGCTCGACCTCCATCGCCCATGACGCGAAGCCCAGCCCGCCCAGCGGATGGTCGGACGCGCCGGCGGGGATGGCATAGGGCTTGCCGCCGCGCTCGCGCACGTCGGACAGGGCCTGCTCCCAGCTCTGCTTGAACTCGATGCCGAAGCCGGCGTCGACGAGACGCACATCCGCGCCCATGATCCGGCTCAGCTGGATGTTGCCGACGCGGTCGTAGAGCGGATCCGGCCAGTCGACCCACGACTCCTGGACGAGCACCGCCTTCATGCCCAGATGGGCGGCAGTGGCCGCCACCTGGCGAGTGTGGTTCGACTGCACGCCGCCGATCGAGACGAGCGTGTCGCAGCCCTGGGCCAGCGCATCGGCGGCGAGGTACTCGAGCTTGCGCAGCTTGTTGCCGCCGAAGGCGAGGCCGCTGTTGCAGTCCTCGCGCTTGGCCCAGATGCGCGGGCCGCCGAGGTGTGCCGTCAGCCGCTCGAGCGGCTGGATGGGCGAAGGGCCGAAGAGCAGCGGGTGGCGGGCGAACCGGTCGAGCTTCATCGGCCGATTATCCGTCCGGCGGAGCGCCGCGGCAGCCGACCTATACTCGACGCTCGCATGGCCACCACCCGCGATCTCTACGAGGTGCTCGGCGTGCCGCGTGGCGCGTCGGAAGACGAGATCAAGCGTGCCTTCCGCCGGCTGGCGCAGCAGTGGCACCCCGACGTCAGCACTGAGGCAGGTGCGGACGAGCGCTTCAAGGAGATCGCCGAGGCGTACCGCGTCCTGTCCGACCCGCAGCAGCGCCAGGCGTACGACATGTTCGGCCGGGCCGGGCTGGGTGACACGGCCGGCGCCGACCCGTTCGCCGGCTTCGGCGGCTTCGGCGACATCTTCGATGCCTTTTTCGGCGGCGCCGCCGCCGGCGGGCGGCGGTCGCGAACCCCGACCGGCGCGGACCTGCGCTACGACCTGGAGCTGACCTTCGCCGAAGCGATCACCGGCGCCGAGAAGCAGGTCGAGTTCACGTCGCTCGCGCGCTGCGAGCGCTGCAGCGGCAACGGCGCCGAGCCCGGCACCTCGCTCTCGACCTGCACGGTGTGCAATGGCTCGGGCGAGCTGCGCCACGTCCGCCAGACGATGCTCGGCCAGATGATCAACGTCTCGCCGTGTGACCGCTGCCGGGCTACCGGCCGGGTGGTCGAGACGCCGTGCAGCCAGTGCCGCGGGGAGGGCCGGGTCGAGAGCAGGCGCAGCCTGCGCGTGGCCGTCCCGGCGGGCATCGACGAGGGCCATCAGATCCGCCTCTCCGGCGAGGGCGAGGCGGCGCCGCGGGGCGGCCACCCGGGCAACCTATACGTCGTCGTTCACGTCGAGGCGCATCCGCAGCTGACCCGCCGCGAGACGGAGCTGTACTACGAGCTGCCGCTGTCGATCAGCCAGGCTGCGCTCGGCGCGCGGGTGACCGTCCCGACCGCCGACGGCGAGGAGGAGATCGAGGTCAAGGCTGGCACCCAGCCCGGCGCCGAGATCCGGCTGCGCGGCCGCGGCGTGCCGCACCTGCGCCGATCGGGCGCGCGCGGGGACCTACACGTGCTGGTCGACGTCCGCGTCCCGACCCGGCTCTCCGCGCGACAGCGTGAGCTGCTGGAGCAGCTGGCCGTCGAGATGGGCGAGGCCGAGGCTGATGCCGAGCCGGCGGCGGACGGTGCTCCCGCCAAGCGGCGCCGCGCTCGTCGCGGTGGCCTGCGCGATCGGCTCAAGGACGCGATCAGCTGAGCGACGCAGCGGGTTCGGCGGAGGAGGGCCTCTCGGCCGGAGGGACGTGGGTGGAGCTCTCCGTCGCCGCTGATCACGAGGCGGTCGAGGCGGTGTCGGAGATCCTGGCCCGGGCGTGCGCCGGCGCGGTCGCCGTGGAGCCGGCTTTCGAGCTGGTCGACGAAGGCTTGGGCGCGCGGGTCGACACCAGCCGGCCGCAGGTCGTGCACGGCTACCTGCCGGCGCTGGACGCGCGTCGCGTCGAGGAGGCGATCGAGCGCGCGCGGCGCGAGCTGGGCCACCTCCAGGCCTTCGGGCTGCGGCCAATCGGCGAGCTCGAAACGCGGCTGCTGCACGAGGAGGACTGGGCGGACGCCTGGAAGCGGCATTTCCCGGTGATGCGCGTCGGCCGGCGACTGGTCATCCGGCCGAGCTGGCGCGAGCATTCCCCTGCAGTTGGCGACGTGGTCATCGCGCTCGATCCGGGGATGGCCTTCGGCACCGGCCTGCACCCGACGACGCGGCTTTGCCTCGCCGGCATCGAGGCCTGGGCGGACGAGGGGCTGCTCGACGGGGCCCGGCTGCTCGACGTTGGCTGCGGCTCGGGCATCCTGGCCGTGGCGGGAAGCCTGCTGGGCGCCGCAGAGGTGGTTGGACTGGACACGGATCCGCTGGCTGTGGAGGCGACACGGGCCAACGCGGCGCGCAACGGCCTTGGCGAGCGGCTGGCGGCGCGCCAAGGGAGCCTGCCCGTGGTTGACCCGCCGTTCGGATTGGTAGCGGCGAACCTGATCGCCTCGCTGCTCGTCGAGCTCGCGCCGCTGCTCGCCGATGCGGTTCGCCCGGGCGGCCGCTTGCTCGCGGGCGGCGTCTTCGTCGACCGCGAGGCAGAGGTGGAGTCGGCGCTCCGGGCGGTCGGGCTGGCGCTGGTCGCCCGGTCGGGCGAGGGTGACTGGGTGGCGCTCGACCTGGCGCGTCGATGAACCTCTTCCCGGTCCTGCTGCTGACCCACATCGCGCTGGCGATCGCGCTGCTGATGCCGAGCGTGCTGCTGCCCTTCGCGCTGCGCTCGCGTGGCCCGGCGCCCGGCCAGAGCCGATTCGGACGGCTGCTGCTCTGGCTCCAGAGCAACGGCACGCTCGTCATCGGGGCCGGGCTGGCCGTGACCGGCGTGGGCATGCTGCTGATCCTGGGTCCGGTGCTCCTGGGCCAGCTGTGGCTGCAGGTCGCGCTGGTGCTGTACGCAGTCAACCTCGCGCTCGCCTTCTTCGTCCAGCGGCCGGGCCTGCGCCGGCTGATCGGCTTGAACCCGAACATGTCAGAGGCTGATCGCCAGCGCTGGCGGCTGCGCGCGCGCCGGCAGCGGTATGTCTCGTACGTCATGGCCGGCGCGATCGGGCTGATCGCGTTCCTGATGTCGACTCGCCCGCAGTAGGCTGATGCGATGACCGACCACGATCGCGACTGCCTGTTCTGCAGCATCGCCGCCGGCGAGATCCCGGCCGACATCGTCCACCAGGACGAGCTCGTCGTGGCATTCCGCGACGTCAGCCCGAAGGCACCGACGCACGTGCTGCTGGTCCCGCGCCGGCACGTTGCGTCCGCGGCGGAGCTCAGCGGCACCGATTCGGAGATGCTCGGCCGGCTGTTCAGCGTGGCCGCCCAGGTGGCCCGCGATGCCGGACTCGCCGAGAAGGGCTACCGGCTGGTGACGAACGTCGGCTCGGGCGCCGGCCAGAGCGTCTTCCACCTGCACTTCCACCTGCTTGGCGGCCGAACGCTCAGCTGGCCGCCGGGCTAGTCCGCGTCGCGCACCTGGAGCGGGTTGTCCGCGCCGGCCCAGTCGCGCACCGTGTCGCGCTTGATCTTGAGCGTGTGGGTGCGCGGGAAATCGGACTCGGGCCACATCCGCCAGCCGTCGAGGCGCTGGTGCTGGCCGAGCCGGGCGTTGGCCTGCTTGACCAGTCGATCGATTCGCTCGTGCAGCGCGCGCTCCTCCTCCGGCGACGACGGCGGGTCTGGGGCCGGGTTGTTCGGCGTGATGACCGGCGGCGCGTCAGGCGATAGCACGACCACCTCGATCCGGCCGGGGCGTGTCTCGAGCACGACCGCCTGCGCCAGGCCGACCTCCTCGAGGACGTTCTCGATGTCCTCGGGATAGACGTTCAGGCCATTGGGCAGCACGATGATGTTCCTGGTGCGGCCCATCAGGACCAGGTTGCCGCGTGCGTCCCAACGGCCGATGTCGCCGGTGTGGTACCAGCCGTCGCGCAGCACGCTGGCCGTCGCATCGGCGTCCTGCCAGTAGCCCGAGAAGATGGTCGGCCCGCCGACCAGGATCTCGCCCGTCTGCTCATCCAGCCGCACCTCTACCGGCGGTGTCGGCTTGCCGACCGTGCCCGTCGGGTGGTCGTGCTCGCGCGTCGCCGCCACGGGTCCGCACTCTGTCGCCCCATAGCCCTGCAGCACGACGATGCCGATGCGCTCCCAACGCTCCTGCAGCGCGGGCGGCAAAAAGGCCGCCGCTGACACGAACAGCCTCAGGTGCCCGCCAAGGCGCGCGTGGATCCGACGGAACAGCAGCCTACGAGCCCAGTAGGGCAGGAAGCGTGCGAACGACAGGGCACGGCCGAAGCGCTTCTCCTGGCCCTGCCGCTTGACCTCGCGCTCGATGCCGTTCCAGAACAGCTGGAGCAGCTGCGGCACGACGACCATCGTCGTCACCCGGTGCTCAGCCAGGGCATCGAAGATCACCTTTGGCGTGCGCGAGCGCAGGTACAGGATGTCGGCGCCAATCATCGTGCCGAAGAACAGCACCGGCGCCTGGTCGAAGAGGTGCGAGGCGGGCAACAGCGAGACGGTCCGGTGGTGGCGGTGCGGCAGGATCTGGCTGATCGCCTCAAGGGTGGAGAGGATCGTGCCCTGGCGGAGCATCACGCCCTTGGGCATGCCCGTCGTGCCGGAGGTATAGATGACCTCGAACAGGCTGTCCCTCGCCGGGCGCTCCCACGAGTCGAGCTGGGCCTCCCAGTCGGGCGGGAACGCCTCATCGACGCCGCCCTCGTCGGTCGCGTCGGCACGCTCGTGCGGCGGATCGGCGGAGAACGACTCGATGGTTCGCGCCTCGAGGTGGGCCAGGCCACCTTCCCGAGCATCGGGCGCGTCGAACCCCGTGCCGATGGCCAGCCAGCGCGCGCCCGACGAATCGGCGATCCGGCGCAGAACCTCGGGCGCCATGCGCAGGTCGAGCGGCACGATGACGACGCCGGCGTACATCGCGCCGAAGTAGACCGCCGGCAGGGCAGGGGTGGATGGGCTCCAGGTCAGCAGCCGATCGCCCGGGTTGAGCCCCAGCGCGCGCATCCGCCACGCCGCCAGGCGCGCACGCTGCCGGAGCTCGCTCGCCGTCCACGGCATCTGGAGCCCCTCGTCCGTCCGCAGGGCCAGCTGGCGGCGGCCCTCGTAGCGCTGCGCCGCGTCGTCGAGCAGGTCGAGCAGCGATTCGAAGGTGCGCGGATCAGGCAGCTCCATCTACGGAGTCTACCCACCGTTTGACCCTCGGACGCCTGCCCAGCTACACTGCGCGCGCCTCTGCGCGGCCGGGCTACGCCCTGAAACCGTGCGCTCCTGCTCCGGTGTCCGGCCCCGGGACGGGGTTTGGCACATTCCTGCCGGCGGGAGGTGATTCCGGATTGGCTGAGGTCCGCGTAGGCGAAAACGAGACCTTCGAGAGCGCGCTGCGGCGCTTCAACAAGAAGATCCAGCAGAGCGGCATCCTCGCGGAGGCTCGCCGACGCGAGCACTACGAGAAGCCCAGCGTCAAGCGCAAGCGCAAGGAAGCGAAGCGCAAGAAGGCTGCCCGTTCCGAGTAGCAGCTCGGCGGTCGCATGACCGCTGCTGCGCCCGGGCGGCGGTCGCCCGAGGAACGCGATACCGGTGACCCTCGCTCAAAGGCTCCAGGACGATCTGACTCGCGCCATTCGCGAGCGTGACGACCTGCGCCGCGACAGCCTGCGCATGGCCATCGCGGCGGTCTACAACGCTCAGAAGGGCGCGCGACGGGACCTCTCGGACGACGAGGTCGTGAGCGTGCTGATGGGCGAGATCAAGGCCCGGCGCGAGACGATCGAGGCGCTCGAGGGAGCCGGCCGGGCCGAGGCCACGACCGAGGAGCAGGGCAAGCTGGACGTGATCAGCGGCTACCTGCCCGAGCAGCTCTCGAGCGACGAGCTGGACACGCTCGTCCGGACCGCCATCGACGAGACCGGCGCGGCATCACCGCGCGACATGGGCAAGGTGATGGCGGCGCTGATGCCCAGGGTCAAAGGCCGCGCCGAGGGCAAGCAGGTCAGCGGGGCAGTGGCCCGCGAGCTGGCTCGGCGCGACCTGTCAGGGCACGGCCACTAGATGCTCGCCAGATCCGGCCGGCTGCGCGCCGCCTTCACGCAGCGCGACGCCCTGCGGCTGGTGGCGGTGACGCTGCTGCTCGTCGTCTCGCTCGGCGCGGTGCTGGCGACCGATGCGCTGCTGCCCGGTCCGCTGCTCGGCAGCGGCGTGATCGTCGACGATATCGCGCGGGTACACATCAGGGCACCGCACTCGGCAACCTACGTCAGCCAGGTCGAGACCGAGCGCCGCCGCGACGCGGCGCGGGCTGCGGTCGAGCCGCAGTACAACTACACGCCTGACCGCGGTCGGCT
>DATMJK010000056.1:0-36048 GCA_035553915.1 Candidatus Limnocylindrales bacterium
GGGCTGACGCTGGTCGTCGAGCCCACCGAGACCATCGGCTAAGAAGCCCAGCAGTCGAAAGGAAACCGCCATGCCAATCTTGGATACGGTCGCGCTGTCGATCGTCGTCGCGATCATCGTCTTCGCGCTGATCGTTCTCTACCTCTCGGTCAGGATCGTCCAGCAGTACGAGCGCATGATCATCTTCCGCCTCGGCCGCACGGACGCGCGCCTGGTGCGCGATCCGGGCCTGCGCTTCCTGATCCCGATAGTGGATCGGCCGGTGAAGGTGGACATCCGCGAGAAGTTCATCGAGGTACCGAGCCAGACCACGATCACCAAGGACAACGCGCCGATCAACATCGACTTCCTGATCTACTGGTACATCGTCGATCCGCTGCGCAGCGAGGTCAACGTTCAGAACTTCGCCGGCGCGCTGCAGGGCATCGCGACCACGACCCTGCGCGCGGTCATCGGCGACATCCTGCTCGACGACGTGCTCAGCAAGCGCGACCAGATCAACGAGGTCCTGCGCGCCAAGCTCGACGAGCAGACCGAGCGCTGGGGTGGCAAGGTGACGACGGTCGAGATCCGCGAGATCACCCCGCCGCGCGACGTCCAGGAGGCGATGAACCGGATGCTCTCCGCTGAGCGCAACCGGCGCGCCGTGATCACCGAGTCGGAGGGCGCGCGCCAGGCGAACATCAACGTCGCCGAGGGCGAGAAGCAGGCCGCCATCTTGCGTGCCGAGGGCAAGCGCCAGTCGGAGATCCTGGAGGCTGAGGGTTTCGGCCAGGCGCTCGAGCGAATCTTCGCCGCCGCCCGGCAGGTCGACGAGAAGACGATGACCCTCCAGTACCTCGAGTCGCTCAAGGCCCTCGGCGCTGGCCCAGCGACAAAGTTCATCATCCCGGTCGAGTTCGTCGAGCTGGCGAACCGGATCACCGGCTACACCGAGCGCGGCCTGCGCGCAGGCGCCGAGAAATAGCCGCCCGCCAACGGTACTCCCCGCGCATGGTCCTTCCGGATCGGTGCGGGGAGTACGACTGCGGTGTGGGGAGGGCCCGAGCGGCGGACTAGCATCGGCTCACTGCCCGTGGGGGCAGGTCTTGTCGAACGGAGAGTCATGTCCGCCCGGATCCTGCTAGCGATCGCCGAAGAGACCCTGCCCGCGGGTGCCGCGACCGCCCTTAGCCGCGAGGGCTATGAGCTGACCACCAGCCGACACGGCGCCGATGCGCTGCGCGCCTGGGAGGAGCAGTCGCCCGATGTGATGCTGCTGGACGTAGCGCTGGCCGACGTCAGCGGCTTCGAGGTCGTGCGCCGCGTGCGCAAGGGCGAGGGCGATGCCGGCCACACGCCGATCGTGCTCGTCGGCCCGGCTGACATGCAGTCCAAGATCGAGGGCCTGCGCGCCGGCGCGGACGACTACGTCGCCCAGCCGGTCCACCCGGCCGAGCTGACTGCCCGCGTGCGGGCGCTGCTCGTGCGCTTCGGCGTCGCGGAGCGTGGCGGCGCGGGCGGACGAAGCGCGATGGGTCAGCTCCACGCCTATTACGGCGCCAAGGGCGGCGTGGGCACGACGACGCTGGCGATCAACACCGCCATCGCGCTCCAGCAAGCGACCAAGCGCTCGGTCGCGCTGGTCGACGGCAACCTCCAGTTCGGCGACCACCGGGTGTTCCTTGACCTCGGGCCGGACAAGCGCTCGATCGTGGATGCCTGCTCGGCGACCGCGATCGACGCCGATGTCGTGCGCCGGGTGGTGGTGCGCCACGAGTCGGGCGTCGACCTCATGCTCGCGCCCACGACGCCTGAATCGGCCGAGCTCGTCAGCCCGGACCAGCACCAGCTGCTGCAGGTTGTCGAGGTGCTGCGTTCGATCTACGACTACGTCGTCGTCGACCTGGACAAGCGGCTCGATGACCACACGCTCGACGTCATCGGCGCGGCCGACCAGCTGCTGGTCGTCATGACCGCCGACCTGTCGTGCCTCAAGAACGTACGCCTGTTGCTCGAGACGATGGGCCAGATCGGCGTGCCTGACGAGCGCATGGCGCTCGTGCTCAACCGCAACAAGGCCTTCACCGGCATCAGCATCAAGGCCGCCGAGTCGGTCCTCCGCCGCCCGATCGAGCACCAGGTCGTGAATGACTACCGGACCGCCATCTCGTCGCTCAACAGCGGCACGCCGTTCATGGTCAACCACGCCGATTCACCGATCGGCCGGGCGGTCGTCCAGCTGGCCCGCGCGCTGAGCGTCGAGCAGCCCGCGCCGGCCAAGGCGCCACGCCTCAAGAAGCTGGTCGCCGTCGCCGGCTAGGCAGGCACGCCCTACGGATCGTCCGCCGGCCGGCAAGCCCGCGCCCCGTCCCGGCCGGCAGGACGATCGCCCCGCTTTGAGTCGCCGATAAGCGCCCGCGCAGTGGCGGGCAAGCGCGCACGCTCACCATCTGCGCGTGCTGGCAACCCTTGTGACGGCGGTAGTCAACGGCCTGCGCGGTGAGCTCGTCCGGGTGGAGGTGGACGTCGCGCCGGGCCTGCCCGCGTGCCGCATCGTCGGCCTGCCGGACGCGGCGCTGTCCGAGGCGCGCGAGCGGGTGCGCAGCGCGATCCGCAACGCCGGCTTTGACTACCCGGCCTCGCGGATAACGGTCAACCTCGCGCCGGCCGATCGCAAGAAGAGCGGTGCCGCCTACGACCTGGCAATCGCGGTCGGCATCCTGCTCGCCTCGGGCCAGATCCGCAATGGCGGCGGACCGTGGGCCCTGCTCGGTGAGCTCAGCCTGTCAGGCGAGCTGCGCTCGCTGGCCGGCGTGCTGCCTATGATCACGACGCTCGCCCGCTCGGGCCACCGACGGGTTGCCGTGCCGGGCGCGAACCACGCCGAGGCGTCCCTCGTCGAGGGGGTCGAGGCCGTCGCGCTGACGGGCCTTGATGACGCTGCTCGACTCATTGCCGGGCCACGCGGCGAGGTCGCGGCTCGCGCGCGGCGGCGGACCGGCGTGCTCGTCTCGTCGCCCAGGGACCGCACCAGCCTGCGCCTGGCGGCTCCCATCGAGCCGGTCGACCTGGCCGAGATCCGCGGCCAGCATCACGCGCGCTGGGCGCTCGAGGTTGCCATCGCCGGCGGGCACAACCTGCTGCTGGTCGGGCCGCCAGGCGCAGGCAAGACGCTCCTCGCGAGATCGATCCCCGGGCTGCTGCCGCCGCTGGCGGACGACGAGGCGCTGGACGTGGCGGTGATCGAGAGCGTAGCCGGGATGCTGCGCGGTGCGGACCTCTCCCGCCGCCGGCCGTTCCGCGCGCCGCATCACACGAGCTCGTATGCCGCGCTCGTGGGCGGGGGTCCCCAGCTGCTGCCCGGCGAGGCGACGCTGGCCCACCGGGGAGTGCTCTTCCTAGACGAGCTGGCCGAGTTTGACCGCACTGCCCTCGACGCACTGCGCGAGCCGCTGGAGGAGGGGCTGATCACGATCGCCCGTGCCCGCGGCCGGGTCCGCTACCCGGCGCGCTTCCAGCTGGTCGCGGCGATGAATCCGTGCCGCTGCGGCCACTACGGAGATCCTGAGCAGCAGTGCCGCTGCCAGCACGGCGAGGCCGAGCGGTACGTGGCCCGCGTCAGCGGGCCCTTCCTCGATCGCATCGACCTGCGGGTCGAGATGCACCGTGTCCCGCCGGCAGAGCTCCTGGCGCGCAACGCGGGCGAGAACAGCGCCGAGGTGGGACGTCGCGTCGCTGCCGCGCGCCTGCTCCAACAGGCCCGCTCGCCGGGCGTGGCCAACGCAGCGTTGCCGGGTTCCCGGCTCGACGCCGTGTGCGCCATGGCGGCGCCGACGCGGGCAGTGCTGACCGAGCTCGCTGCGACGGCGCGGATGAGCGCCCGGGGCGTGCACCGCGTGCTCCGCGTGGCGCGCACGATCGCGGATCTGGCGGGCCGCCCCGCGGTAAGCGACGAGGACCTGCTCGCCGCGGCGACGCTGCGCCAGCCACCGGCGGCGATGGCCGGCCCGCGTGCCGCCTGATCGGATGGATGCGCTGACCGAGCGGGACGCCTGGCTGATCCTGGCCTCGGCCGAGGGCGTGGGACCGGAGACTATGGGCGAGCTGCTGGCGGCCTTCGGCGCGGCGTCGGAGGTGCTGGCCGCGCTGCAGAGCGCCAGCTTCGATCGCTGGCATGAACGCCGCCGAGCGCGGGTGGGGCGCCCACTGCTGGGCCGCGGCATCCTCCAGAGCCTGCGCGGCTGGCCCGATCTGGCGCCCGAGCGGCTGCGCCAGATCGAAGAGCTCGGGCTATGGGCGCTGACGCCGCTCGACGAGGACTTCCCGGCGGCCCTGCGCGATCTCGATCCGGCGCCGATCCTGCTCGTGGGCAGCGGCGCGCGTGATGTCCTAGCCGGACCGCGCTCCATTGCCGTGGTGGGCACGCGCCGGCCCACAGCGCACGGTCGCTGGCTGACAGCGCGGATCTGCCGCCGCCTGGTGGAGTGCGGAGCGGTGGTCGTGTCGGGGCTGGCGGTCGGCATTGACGGCGCCGCTCACGCGGCCACCCTCGATGTGGCTGGTCGGACGGTGGGGATCATCGGCGGTGGCCACCGGCATCCTGGACCACGCGCACACGCGGCCCTGCGCCGGGACATCGTGGCCGGTGGCGGCGCGATCGTCAGCGAGTACATGCCGTGGGTGAAGCCGAGCAAGGGCACCTACCCGCAGCGCAACCGGCTCATCGCCGCCATGGCCGCGGCGACGATCGTGGTCGAAGCGCCGGTGCGCAGCGGGGCGCTGATCACCGCCCGACACGCGCTGGAGCTCGGCCGGCCGGTGTTCGTGGCTCCCGGGCGGGTGGGCGACTGGTCGACTGATGGCTCGCTGGCGCTGCTGCGCGAGACGCCGGCGCGCATTCTTGCCGGCATCGACGAGCTGACCGAGGATCTCGGGCTGCTCGGCCGGCCGACCCCTGTCGCCGCGCTCAACGGCTCGCCCGCAGTCACCGGCGACAACGCGGCCAGAGAGCGTCGTAGTGCCGCCCTCGACCTGTTGACCGGCGCGCAGCGCGCCGTGGCCGAGCTGATCTGCAGCGCGCCGGCGGGGCTTGACGCGCTGGTCGAGCGAACGGGCCTGGCGCCAGCGGCCGTGTCGGGCGCGGTCACGCTGCTGCTGATGCGCGGCTGGATCCAGCCGGTCGGGCCCGCCTACCTGCCGGCCGGACCGCTCCTCGAATGACCGGACGCTGCCGGCCTGCCGCCCAGCGGGCGTGGGACGTACGTACCGTTGCCCGTCACGGCATGCAGGGTCACCATCGCCAGGTGATACGCAACGTGACGCTCCATTTCAACGGCCGCCTGCCGCTCGTGGCCGACCTTCGGGCAGTGCCCGGCGCGACTGACCAGTCAGTGCTGGCAACGAACGTCCGCTCACGCGACGGCAAGCGGCCGTCGTTCGCCGACGCGAGCGATTCCTGGTTCGTCATCCCGCTGCGCGAGGTGCTCGTCATCGAGCTGCCAGCTGCCGCTCTCGAGGCAGCCGAGGAGACCCTGGCCAGCCCGCCGCCGCCGGTCCGCTCGAAAGGCAGGCAGGCCGCCGCTGAGCCGGCGCTGGAGCTCGAGTCGGGCGAGGACCTTGGCGCCCTCGAGCCTGACGAAGCGCTGCTGGCACGCATCCGCGAGCTCTGAAGCGGCCGTATCCGCCCCCTCCGGGGGCGGTCAGGAGGGCGGGAACCCGCTGCTACACTGCCCGACCATGACCAAGAACCTGGTCGTCGTGGAGTCGCCCGCCAAGGCGCGTACGATCGAGCGCTACCTGGGCGCCGGCTACACCGTCCTGGCCTCGTACGGCCACATCCGCGACCTGCCTGAGAACCCCGGCAAGAATCAGCTCGGCGTTGACGTCGAGCATGACTTCGCGCCCGAGTACGTGGTCAACGAGGACCGGCGCAAGCACCTGGGCGCGATCGAGAAGGCGGCCCGGCGCGCCGATGCCGTATATCTCGCGACCGACCTCGACCGCGAGGGCGAGGCGATCGCCTGGCACGTCGCCGAGGCGGCCGGCGTGCCGGCCGACAAGACCCACCGGGTGACCTTCAGCGAGATCACCGCTGACGCCATCCGCGACGCCTTCGCCAATCCGCGCACCATCGACCGTCACCTCGTCGATGCGCAGCAGGCGCGCCGGATCATGGACCGGCTGGTCGGCTACACGCTCTCGCCGCTGCTGTGGCGCAAGGTCCGCGCCGGACTCTCCGCCGGCCGCGTCCAGTCAGTCGCCGTCCGGATCGTCGTCGAGCGCGAGCGCGAGATCCGGGCGTTCACGGCGCGCGAGTACTGGACGCTCGCCGCGCTGCTCGCCACGCCGGCCGGCGAGACGTTCAGCGCCGACGTGGTCCGGCTTGGCGGTGAAGCGCTCGAGATCGGCGACGGCGAGGCAGCCCAGCGCCACGCCGACGCGCTCGCCGGTGCCAGGGCCACTGTTGCTTCGCTGGCCAGCCGGCGCTCGAAGCGCAACCCTGCGCCGCCGTTCACGACCAGCACGCTGCAGCAGGAGGCCAGCCGGCGGCTGAGCTTCAACCCGCGGCGCACGATGCGCGCTGCCCAGCGGCTGTACGAAGGCGTCGACACGGGCGACGGCCCGGTCGGGCTGATCACCTACATGCGCACCGATTCGACGCAGATGGCGAAGGTGGCGATGGACGAGGCGCGCAAGGTCATCGGTCGGCGCTTCGGCGTGCCCTACGTCGTCGCCGGTGGCCGGCAGTTCAGCAAGAAGGCCAAGGGCGCGCAGGAGGCCCACGAGGCGATCCGGCCGACATCGTTCGCGCGTGATCCCGATTCGCTCGCTGGCCAGCTGTCAGCCGACGAGCTCAAGCTCTACCGTCTGATCTGGCAGCGCGCGCTGGCCAGCCAGATGGCCGCGAAGGAGCTCGAGACGACGACGGCCGAGCTGCGCGCGGGCGAGTACGAGCTGCGCGCCAGCGCGAGCCGGACGATCTTCGACGGCTTCGCCGCCGTCTACACCGAGGGCACCGACGACGATGCCGCGGAGGAGACCGAGCGCCGGCTGCCCGAGATGGCCGAGGGCCAGGCGCTGGACGTGCGCGAGGTCACGCCCAGCCAGCACTTCACCCAGCCGCCGCCGCGCTTCACCGAGGCGTCGCTGATCAAGGCGCTCGAGGAGCACGGCATCGGCCGGCCGTCGACATACGCGGCCACGATCTCGACGATCATCGAGCGCGGCTACGTCAGCGTCGCCGAGCGGCGGCTGCGGCCGGAGCCGGTCGGCGAGGTCGTGACGGACCTGCTGGTCGAGCATTTCGGCGAGTTCGTCGACCTTGAGTTCACCGCCCGGATGGAGGAGGAGCTCGACGAGATCGCCCGCGGCGAGCGTGAGTGGGTGCCGCTGCTACGCGACTTCTACGGCCCCTTCCGGACGCTCGTCGACGCGAAGCGCAGCGAGCTGCGGCGGGCCGACTTCACGACCGAGGAGAGCGACGAGGTCTGCTCGGAGGGCCACCCGATGGTCATTCGCCTCGGCCGCAACGGCCGCTTCCTTGCCTGCTCGCTCTACCCCGAGCACAAGGAGACTCGGCCGCTACCTGGCGAGGAGCAGGAGACGCCGCCGGTCGAGGGCGCCGGCGAGACGTGCCCCGAGTGTGGCGAGGGGACGCTCGTCGCCAAGCGTGGTCGCTTCGGGGCTTTCGCCGGCTGCTCGCGCTACCCGGACTGTCGCTACATCCACAAGACCGGGCCGCCGCCGCCCGAGCAGCTGCCCTTCGAGGTCGGCTGCCCCAAGTGTGGCGAGGGCCACCTCGTAGCCCGGCGGGCACGACGCACAGGCAGCGTCTTCTGGGGCTGCTCGCGTTACCCGAAGTGTGACTTCACGAGCTCGCACCGGCCCCTTGGGGCGCTGCACGACAGCGATGAGGGCCCGGTCGCGGAGCGTGGCGAGGGTGCCATCTGCCTACGCTGCGGCGCGCCGGTCGAGCTGCCCGCCGGGGGCGCTGCGGTCGGCCAGCTGCTGCTCGGTGGCGAGCCCGATCCGGCCGCGCTGTCATCACCGCGCAAGCGCAGTGGCGGCCGGCGCAACAGCGGGCCGCGGCGCCAGCGGCGGCCTGCGGCCTGAGCAGGGCCGGAGCATGACGGGCGCCGAGGCGCTTGAGGGCTTCCTCGGTGGACTGGCGGCACGCGACGCATCGGAGCACACCCGCCGCGCCTATCGGACCGCGGTCAGGCAGTATCTCGACTGGCTCGACGCCCGCGGCACGGACTGGCGCTCGCCGTCGCGTACCGAGCTGCGTGCCTACCTCGCCGACCTCCAGGAGCGCGACCTGGCGCGAGCCTCGATCAGCAGCCGGCTGGCCGCGTTGCGCTCGTTCTACAGGCACGCCCGCCGCGGGGGCCTGGTCGAGGCTGACCCGCTGTCCGCCGTGATCACGCCACGCCTGCCGCGCCGCCTGCCGAAGGTGCTTGACGTAGGGCAGGTCGAGAGCCTGATCGATGCCGTCGCCGGCGGCCGGCGGCGCGCCAGGCCGGCCGTCGCGGAAGCGCTCGTGCTGCGCGATCGGGCGCTGGTCGAGACGGCCTACGCGGCTGGCCTGCGTATCAGCGAGCTGGCCGGCCTGCGGATTGCCGACGTTGAGCTCGCTCGCGGCGAGGTGCGCGTCCTTGGCAAGGGCCGCAAGCAGCGCGTGGGCCTGCTCGGCGGTCCAGCGCGCGAGGCGCTGGCGGCGTACCTCGATGGCGGGCGACCGGCGCTCCGCCAGGCAGCCGAGCGGCCCGATCGGCCGGCAGCACCGGACGACGGCGCGCTGTTCCTCAACGCCCGCGGCACGGCGCTCGGCGTGCGCGGGCTTCGCTACCGCGTCGACCAGCTGCTCCGCCTCGCCGGCCTGCCCGCCGGCGCGTCGGTGCACACGCTGCGCCACTCCTTCGCCAGCCACCTGCTCGAGGGCGGCGCCGACCTGCGCGTCGTGCAGGAGCTGCTCGGCCATGCCAGCCTGGCCACGACGCAGGTCTATACCCACGTCTCGCCCTCGCGCCTGCGCAGCGCCTACCGACAGGCCCACCCTCGCGCCACCGCCGGGAGCGGCAGCGCCGACCACGGATGACCGCCGCTGGCCCATGATTGGCCCGATGACCGTCACGCCGCGATGACCGCCCGCACGATCGCCAAGGCGGGGCTGATCGTCACCGCCGCCTTCTTCCTGTCGCGCGTCCTGGGCTGGGTACGCCTGGTGGTGATCACCAATGTCTTTGGTGCACGGGCCGACCTCGACGCCTACTTCGCCGCCTTCCGGGTGCCTGACCTGCTCTTCCAGCTGGTGGCTGCGGGAGCCCTCTCGTCGGCGCTGATCCCGATCCTGGCCGGCCTGTTCGCGCGTGACGAGGAGGCACGCGCGTGGCGCGTGGTGTCGACGGTGATGAACGTGCTGATGGTCGGTCTGCTTGGGCTGAGCGTCGCGGTGGCGGTCTTCGCGCCGCAGATCGTGCCGCTGGTCACGCCCGGCTTCGACGTGGTCAACACCGAGCTCACCGTCCGGCTGACCCGGATCATGCTCCTATCGCCGGTGCTGCTGGCCCTGGGCGCGGTCGCGTCGAGCGTGCTCAACGCGCGTCATCGCTTCGGCGCGGCCGCGACGGCGCCCATCTTCTACAACGTCGCGATCATCTTGGCGGCGATCTTCTTCGCGCCGCTGATGGGCGTCGACGCGCTTGCCGTGGGCACGGTCGTTGGCTCGCTGCTGCACCTGCTGGTGCAGCTGCCGGCGCTGCTCGGCGAGCGCTTCCGGCTGAGCTTCGACATTGACCTCGGCGACCCGGCGGCGCGGCAGGCGCTGCTGCTGATGGCGCCACGGGCGATCGGGCTTGGCGCGGGGCAGCTGACGTTCATGGTCAACACGATGCTTGCCACGGGCATCGGCGTCGGGGCGGTGACTGCCTACAACGTCGCCTTCACGGTCCTCCAGATCCCGCTCGGGGTGATCGCCATGCCGCTCGGCGTGGTCATCTTCCCGGCGCTGTCGCGGGCGGTCGCGCAGGGCTCGATGCGTGACTTCGGCGCGCTGATCGTGCGCTCGATGCGGCTGCTCCTGTTCGTGATGCTCTTCTTCAGCGCGGTCGGCATCGTCCTGCGCCGGCAGGTCGTGGCGCTGCTGTTCGACTTCGGCTTTGACGAGCGGGCGCTCGACCTTACGGCGAACACGCTGTCGTTCCTGTTCATCGGCCTGGCCGGCCACTCGCTGGTTATCGTGCTGGCGCGCTCGTTCTATGCCGGCCAGGACACGCGCACGCCTGTCTTCACGGCGGTCGCAGAGGTGATGGTCAGCATCACCGTGGCGCTGGCAACGGTCGGCACGCTCGGCCTGTCCGGCTTGGCCCTGGGGCTGGCCAGCGGCGCCTGGTTCGAGGCGGTCGTGCTGACCGTGCTGCTCTGGCGACGCACCCCCGGCGCGGGCCTGGAGCGGCTGCTGCGACCGATACCGGGCTATCTGCTGGGAGCGCTGCTGGCGGGCAGCGTCGCGCTCCTCGTGATCCGCCTGAGCGAGGCCTACTTCGGGCTCGATCCGGGCAAGCTCGCGCAGCTGCTGCAGCTGGGCATGGCCGGCGGGGCGGCCGCGCTGGCGTACGGAGCCTACGCCTGGCTGACACGCATCCCGGAGCTGCACCAGACGGTCGACCTGCTGCGCTCGATGGCTCGCCGCGGCGGCACTGCCGCATGAGCGAGCGGCCGGCACGGGCGCCGCGCAGGCTGGGCGAGCTGGTCCGGCTGCTCGAGGCGCGCGGCATGCTGCGCGGCCTGGCCGCCGGCGCTCTGAGCGGTGATTCGCTGATCACCGGTGTCGAGCATGACTCGCGCGCCGCCAGCGCGGGGGACCTGTTCGTGGCCGTGCCCGGCGCGCGCGCTGACGGGCACGACTTCGCTGCCGCCGCCGCGGCCGGCGGCGCGGTGGCGATCATCGGCGAGCGCGCGGTCGCCGGCCTGGCCGTGCCACAGCTGCTCGTCGGCGACGCGCGTGCGGCGCTCGCCCTCGCCTCGGCCTGGCTGCACGGCTTCCCCAGCCGGGACCTGGGCGTCATTGGCGTGACCGGCACTGACGGAAAGACGAGCACCAGCTTCATGCTGCGCGCGATGCTCGAGGCCTGCGGCCGGCAGACCGGCCTGCTGACGACCGTGACCGTCATCGCCGGCGGCAAGGTCATCGGCGGCAGCCGGGCGACGACGCCCGAGGCGCCGGTTCTCCAGGCCGCGCTGGCCGCGATGCGCGACGCCGGTGACGACTTCGCGATCGTCGAGTCGACCTCCCACGGACTGGCCCAGCAGCGCGTCGGTGAGGTCGCCTACGACATCGCGGTGCTGACCAACCTGAGCCACGAGCACCTCGAGTTCCATCGCACATTCGATGCCTACCGTGCGGCCAAGCGCCGGCTCTTTGAGGCCCTGGCCGTGGGCGATGCCAACCCGGACAAGGGACTTGGCAAGTGGGCGATCGTCAACCGCGACGATGCCGTAGCCGGCGACTTCGCCGGAGCCGCGGCGGACGCCGGCGCGCAGGTGATCGGCTACGGCACCGCTGCCTCAGCCGACATCCAGGCGACCCGGATCGCCGAGTCAGCGGGCGGGCTGACGATGGGCGTGCGGACCACTCGCTGGGAGGCAGAGGTCAGGCTCCAGATGGCCGGCCGCTTCAACGCCCACAACGCGCTGGCCGCGATCTCCGTCGGCGAGGCGCTCGGCCTCGAGCCGGAGGGCATGCGCGGCGGGCTGGAGGGCCTGGCAGGCGTACCCGGCCGGATGGAGCGCATCGTCGCCGGCCAGCCGTTCGGCGTCGTGGTCGACTATGCCCACACGCCCGATTCGCTGGCCAAGGTGCTCGACAACCTCGCGCCCGGTGCGGCGGCAGCCGGCGGCGGCCTGGTCTGCGTGTTCGGCTCGGCTGGTGAGCGCGACACGCTCAAGCGGCCGATGATGGGCGCTGTCGCCGGCGAGCGCTGCCGGCTGCTGGTGCTGACTGACGAGGATCCGCGTGGCGAGGACCGGCTGGCGATCCTGCGCGAGATCGCAGCGGGGGCCACCAGCGTGGGGCGCAGCGAGGGCCGGGACGTGCGCCTGGTGCCGGAGCGGCGCGAAGCCATTCGCCTTGCCTTTGAGAGCGCGGCACCGGCGGACGTCGTGGTGCTGTGCGGCAAGGGCCACGAGTCAACGATCGAGATGGCTGCCGGGCCGGTGCCGTGGGACGAGGCGCGGGTCGCGCGCGAGGTGCTGGCCGAGCTCGGCTACGGCGAGGTGTAGCCGGCCGCGCTCAGAGCGGCGGCAGCGAGGCGATCAGCGATCGGGTTGACGTCGACGCGCCCGCGGTTGCTGAGCACGACGACGCTGATGCCTTCAGCCGGGAAGTGCCACATCGCCGCCGCGAAGCCGCGCAGCGAGCCGGTGTGGCCGACTACGCGCCGGCCGAGGATGAGCCGCGTGCGCGTGCCCAGGCCGTACGCCCGGCCCGAGTACAGGTTGGCGTTGAAATCGATCATCTGGGCGAGCGAGGCCGGCTCGAGCAACTCGCCGCCGTAGAGCGCATCAGCCCAGGTGGCGAGGTCGTGGGCACTCGCGACAACCGAGCCGGCGGCCCAGGCGACGGTCGCGGCCGATGTCGTTGGGCGGTAGTCCGAGCCGTCGGTGATGTGCCTCGGGCCTCGCTGGCCGACCAGATAGCCGTGCGCCGAGCGTGGCGGCGGCGGGCCGTCGCCCTGGAAGAACGTGTCGGCCATCCCGAGGGGCTCCAGGAACCGGTTTCGGTACTCCTCGCCCAGCGGCCGGCCCGTGGCCGCCTCGATGACCATGCCCAGGATCACGTAGCCGGTATTCGAGTAGTGGTAGCCCGTGCCCGGCGCGAAGTAGGCCGAGGACCGGAAGGTCGTCAGGATCTCTGACGGCGTCCACTCCTTGGCCGGCTCGCCGAAGACGCGGCGGTTGTACGCCGGGTGCTCGAAGTAGTTGAACTCGCCGCTGGTGTGGTCGAGCAGCTGGCGCAGGGTCACCTGTGCCGCGCGCGGGTGGTCCGGCAGCCAGCGCGCCAGCCGGTCATCGAGCGACAGCGTGCCCTTCTCGGCGAGCTGCATGATCGTCGCCGCCACGAAGGTCTTGCTGATGCTGCCCACGACAAAGGGCGTGTCGCCGTCTGCCGCCTGCCGCTCCTCGAGCTGGGCGAGGCCCGAGCCGCCCGTCCAGCGCGTGCCATCGGCGAAGAGCACGGCCGCGCCAAGGCCGGGGATCGCATAGGCCTCGCGCTGGGCATTGAGGATGCGCTGCAGCCGGCGCTCGAAGCCCGCCTCCGGCGAGGCGGGCGCCGTCGGTGGCGCGACCGTCGGGCTGGGCATCGGACCGGGGGTGTGGGTGGCGGTGACCGAGGGGCTCGGGCTCGCCGAAGGCGTCGGCGATGGAGTGTTCGTGCCGATGGCGCTCGGGTTCGGCGACGGCGTCAGGGGCGCGGAAGAGGTTGGGCCGACAGCGGCGGTCGGCGGCTGAGTCGGCGGGGCCGGGTTGCAGGCCAGCAGCAGGGTGACGAGCAGCGCGCTGAGGCGCCGGCCGTGACGCAGGATCGGTGTGCGGGACATCGCCCCCTCATGAGATCGCCCGCCGGTCCGGCCGGGCGAGGGCATCAAGTTACACTGCAAATCAGATGTCGATCGATACTCCCGTTCCCGCCGGCAGACCGGCCGGCCGGGGTGGCGGCCGCGTGCGGGCGGTGCGCGCGACCCCGCCGGCGTACCCTCGGCGCGCGCTGACGGCGGCCGAGCGCAAGGTCGAGCAGGAGCTCCGGGCGCACTACCCGCAGGCAGACCTGACGGCGGTTCGGAAGGCATTCGAGTTCGCCGTCGAGGCGCATGCAGTCCAGCAGCGCGCATCTGGCGAGCCGTATGTCACCCATCCGCTGGCCGTCGCGCTGACGCTGGCCGAGCTTGGCCTTGACCCTGCCGCCATCTGCGCCGCGCTGCTTCACGACATCCCCGAGGACACGGAATACGCGCTGCAGGACATCGAGGAGCGGTTCGGCGATGAGGTCGCGCGCCTAGTCGATGGCGTGACCAAGATGGGCAAGTTCGGCGCGCGGAGCCACGAGGAGCAGCAGGCCGAGAACATCCGCAAGATGCTGCTGGCGATGGCGGAGGACATCCGCGTCGTGCTCATCAAGCTCGCCGACCGGCTGCACAACATGCGCACCATCGCCGCCCTGCCTGCAGCCAAGCAGCAGCGCATCGCCCACCAGACGGCTGAGATCTACGCGCCGCTTGCCGAGCGGCTGGGCGTGTGGCAGATCAAGTGGGAGCTGGAGGACCTGTCGTTCAAGGTCCTCGAGCCGCAGCAGTATCGCCTGCTGGCCTCGCAGCTCGAGTCACGCCGGCGTTCCCGCGAGGCCTATGTCCGGCGGGCCATGACGGTCCTGCGGCGGGCGTTGGAGGAGCACCAGATAAAGGCCGAGCTGTCCGGCCGGCCAAAGCACATCTCGAGCATCTGGAAGAAGATGCAGCGCAAGAGCGCGGACCTCAACGAGATCTACGACGTCCACGCCATCCGCGTGCTGGTCGAGGACAAGAACGACTGCTACGCCGCGCTGGGCGTGGTGCATGCGCTCTGGCGACCGATCCCTGGGCAGTTCGACGATTACATCGCAATGCCCAAGCAGAACGGCTACCAGAGCCTGCACACGGCGGTCGTGGCGCTCGACGGCAAGCCGCTCGAGGTCCAGATCCGGACGCAGGCCATGCACCGCATCAGCGAGGTCGGCGTCGCCGCCCACTGGCGCTACAAGGATGCCAGCTCGCGCGCCGACCGCGAGTACGACGCCAAGCTGGCCTGGATCCGCCAGCTGATGGACTGGCAGCGCGAGGTCTCAGACGCGACCGAGTTCATGGAGGGCCTGAAGCTCGACATCTTCCAGGATCAGGTGTTCGTCTTCACCCCGCGCGGCGACGTCAAGGATCTGCCCGCCGGCGCGACGCCGCTCGACTTCGCCTACCGCATCCACACCGACGTCGGTCACTCGTGCATAGGCGCCAAGGTCAACAACCGCCTGGTGCCGCTCGACTACAAGCTGCGCAACGGTGACATCGTCGAGATCGTGACGACGCGCGCCGCCCACGGGCCGTCGCGTGACTGGATGAACATCGTCCAGACCGGCCATGCCAAGGAAAAGATCAGGCAATGGTTCAAGCGCCAGCAGCGCGACGAGAACATCGTCCATGGCCGCGAGGCGCTCGACCGCGAGCTGCGCCGCCTGGCCCGCTCGTCGCTCGAGAAGCTGGGCGGCGAGCGAATCGCCGAGGTCGCCGAGCACTACAAGTTCAGCTCGGTAGACGACTTCTTCGCGGCCGTTGGCTACGGCGCGATCAGCGCCCAGTCAGTGGTCAGCCGGATGGAGGTCGCCGACGACACCAACGAGCTCGTGCTGCCCCAGATCGCGCCACCGGCGCCGGTGCGCACGGGAGGCGTCCGGGTCAAGGGCGTGGGCGACCTGATGACCCGATTCGCTCGGTGCTGCCATCCGATCCCGGGCGACCCGATCGTCGGCTACGTGACCCGCGGCCGGGGCGTGACGGTCCACCTGCCGACCTGCACGACGATCGTCAACGAGAGGGATGTCGGCCGGCTGATCGAGGTCGAGTGGGAAGGCCAGGTGACCCAGACGTACCCCATCGCCATTCGCGTCGAGGCCTACGACCGAACCGGCCTGCTGTCAGAGATCACCAACGTCGTGGCCGAGAACAAGGTCAACATCGTGGCCGCGAACGTGCGCGTCAACCCGGACCAGACGGCAACCGTGCAGGCGACGCTGCAGGTCTCCTCGGTCGCCCAGCTGGCGCGCGTGCTGTCGCGCATCGGCCAGCTGAAGGACGTCTACTCGGTCCAGCGCGACCTCGGCTAGGTGGCGGCGCAGCGTTGGCCGGGTGCGCAGGCGTTTTCCATCAGATCCTCAGACGGCCGCGCTTAGCATGATCCTCGCCGCAAGGCGTCCCGAAGTGATCCGGCCGTTGAGCGTGAAGTCGCCCGGCGCAGCGTCGTCCGGCGTTCAAGGTTCGTCCCAGGCGCGGTGGATTGAGGAACTGACGGACAAGCGCTAAGCGCGCCGCGCCCCGGCGTCACGCACGTCCTCGGCCGCCCGCCGGGCCTCGCGCTCGAACTCGTTGTCGCGGTAGCGGTCGCCGCCGTCGGCGGCAGCCGCGGCCGAGGCCCGCAGGTAGCGCGGGACGAAGGCGATGCCATGACGCCGCCATTGCCGGACGTGGGTCAGCTCGTGCGCCAGCTCGGCCGCGTCCAGCTCGCGCCACGTGAGGATCAGCGGGCCGATCGTGATGGCCAGCCAATCCGGCAGCACCAATCGCTGCATCGGCCGGCGCAGCCAGGGCAACACGACGAGGCGATGTTGAGCCGGACGTGTCACTCGCACCGGCGCCGCCCATAGAATTCGGGCCAGGCCGCCGGCCGCGCACGGGAGGGACTCGAGATACAGACGTCTCCGCAGCCGAGGGGCTGCCTGCCCACGCTTGCCATCGCGCTGCTCATGCTGGCCATTGTGGGCGGCGGGCTGTTGGCCGCGCTGGCGACGAGCGACCGCCAGCCGGTGCCGATCACCGTCGGCGGCGGCGTCAGCTTCGTCGCCCCGCCTGACTGGAGCTTCGTCTCGCGCGTCGAGCCGCCGGCGGATGGCGGCGACGCGGTGCTGCTGACACGTGGTGTCGCCGGGCTGCTCGTCTACACCGCTCCCGAGTCCGGCCCACGTGCCTTGGCTGAGCTGCGCGCCGAGCTGCTCGCCAGCCCGATGATGAGCGTCGGCGACGACCAGCCGGCCGACGCCGGTCCCGGCGTGACAGCCACGCGCTTCGCCTTTTCGGGCGTGCTGCCGGAGCTCGCCGCCGCGCCCATCGAAGGCGAGGCGACGGCCGTCCAGGGCAGCACGCTGAGCGTGGTGTTCTTCGGCTGGGCAGACGTTGGCGACTACCACGTCATGCGCCACGAGATACTCGAGATGATCAGGCGGGCGGATATCCCGTGACCGCGCAGGCTCCTCCCGCACCGGCGCCCGCCGCGACACGGCCGGCGAGCCGGCGCCGCTGGAGCACCCACGCGCGGCTGCTCCAGCCGCGGCTGCCCGCGTTCTGGCTGTTCGTCGGCCTGCTTGGCCTGGGCCTGCTCTACTTCGCCCTCGAGCAGCTGATCTTCGTGCTGATCTCGCCTGTCGGGTGGGTGCTGTCGTGGCTGCTGCTCGTGCTCTACATCGTGCCGGTCGTGCTCGTCGTGCGCGGGCTCGATCTGTACGAGCCGGAGCCGCCGGCGCTGATGGTGGCCGCGTTCCTGTGGGGTGCGGTCATCGCGATCCCGTTCTCGGGCTTCGCCAACAGCCTGTGGGGCATCGTCGTCAGCCAGGTCGGCGGGGCCGAGCTGGCGGCTTACTGGAGCGCGGCCCTGACCGCGCCCTTCGTCGAGGAGGCCTACAAGCTGCTCGGCGTCGCCGTGCTGTACCTCATCGCGCGCGCAGAGTTCGACGACCTGATGGACGGCTTCGTCTACGGCGCGCTGGTTGGCCTCGGCTTCGCCGTCGTCGAGGACGTGGGCTACTTCATGATCCATTTCGGCGGCGACGTCGGCGGCGTGCTGCTCGGTTTCTTGGTGCGGGTCGTCGCGTCGGGCATGTACGGGCACGTGCTCTACACCGGCCTGGCTGGCGTGGGCCTGGCCTATTTCGTGATCCACCGCCACGATCGATCGATCGGCCGGCGGCTGCTCGCTCTGGTCGGCCTGCTGGGCCTGGCCATCGGCGCCCACTTCCTCTGGAACGCGCCGTGGCTGTGGCCGGAGGGCGAGGATCTCGTCGGCTTGTTCGTGGCCACCGCGGTCAAGGGCCTGCCATTCCTGATCGCGTTGGCCGTGCTGCTGCGGCTAGCTCGCTCGCGCGAGCACGAGGCGCTGATCGAGGCCCTTCAGACGGAAGTCGGCCGGGAAGGCCTGCTGCCTGTTGAGCTGGAGTGGCTGAGCGCGCCCGGACGCCGGCGCGAGGCCCAGCGTCGGGTCCGCGG
The DNA here is from genome assembly GCA_035553915.1 of Candidatus Limnocylindrales bacterium. GTDB lineage: Bacteria > Chloroflexota > Limnocylindria > Limnocylindrales > CSP1-4 > JALYGJ01. The sequence continues at coordinate 18,039 of DATMJK010000056.1, forward strand.
TGCGGCCGGCCCGGCAGCGGCGGTGCTGCTGAAGCGCCAGCAGCGAACCCAGATCGAGCTGGCGGTGGCGAGTGCGAGGATGCACCAGCCTGAGCACGCGGAGCTGATCCGCCGGCGGGCGTCTGCGCAGGCTCTGCGCAACGAGCTGTGGCAGCTGCCCGGCGTGATCGAGGCGCTGGGCATCCCGGCCGCGATGGTCGAGCTCGCCCGCCACATGCCCGCGCCGCTGCTGTGGCAGGCCCAGGCGCGTGTCGCGCCGGCGGGCGCGTGGGCATGGGCAACACCGGACCACGCCGATGAGCGGCGCGGGGCGTTGGAGCCTGGCATGCCGCTGCAGGTGCTGCGCCAGGAGGGCTACTGGCTGCTTGTCCGGGCCGAGAGCGGATGGATCGGCTGGACCGACTCGCGCTACCTGATCCCCGCCGGGCCCTAGACTCGGGCGGCATGGCCAGGTTCCAGGCCCCGCGGGGCACACGCGACCTCTTGCCCGCCCAGATGGCGGCCTGGCAGCGGCTGCGCGCACTGGCCGAGGGGCTGGCGACGCGCTACGGCTACCAGCCGATCGAGACGCCGCTGTTCGAGGATTCGGCCGTCTTCGAGCGCGCCATCGGGGCGGCGACTGACGTGGTCGAGAAGGAGCTGTTCCGGATCGCCGCCGCCGGCGAGACGCGCGACGGAGACGTGCGCTGGGCGCTGCGGCCCGAGGCAACGGCCGGCATCGTCCGAGCATTCGTGGAGCACGGCATGCACACCCTGCCCCAGCCGGTCCGCTTAACCACCTTTGGGCCAATGTTCCGCTACGACCGCCCGCAGGCGGGACGCTATCGACAGTTCTGGCAGTGGAACGTCGAGGCGATCGGCGACCAAGGGCCGGCGATCGACGCCGAGGTGATCGAGCTCGGCCTGGCTTTCCTGCGTGATGCCGGGGTGGCACAGGTGGAGGTCCAGCTGAACTCCATCGGCGACGCCGCCTGCCGGCCGGCCTATATCGAACGCCTGACCGAGTACCTGCGCGGCGTCGAGGACCGGCTGCCGCCGCTCGAACGTCAGAGGCTGCAGACGAACCCGCTGCGCGTGCTCGACTCGAAGGACCCTGTGCTGGCGCCGATCCTGGCCGATGCCCCGCTGATCGCCGATCACCTCTGCGCCGAATGCGCCGCGCACTACGCCGGCCTGCGCGGCCACCTCGAGGCGCTGTCCGTGCCCATCCGGCCGGCGCCCCAGATCGTGCGCGGCCTGGACTACTACACACGCACCGCGTTCGAGTACTTCGTGCCTGGCCGCGAGGGGCAGCAGCAGGCGCTCGGCGGCGGCGGCCGCTACGACGGCCTGGCCGAGCTGCTCGGTGGCCGGCCCACTCCCGGAGTGGGGCTGGCGATCGGCATCGATCGCGTAGCGGCCGTCATCGAGGAGGCCGTCCCAACAGCCGCTTCACGTCCGGTGGCGGTGGTCGTGGGCGCCGACGCGGCTGCGACAGGGGACCGGCTGCGCCTGGCGACTGACCTGCGCCGTGCGGGCATCGCGGCCGGCGCCGACCTGGCGACGCGCAAGCTTGCTCGGCAGCTCGATGGGGCGGCCCGCCTCGGCGCGCATTTCGCCGTCGTGGTCGGCGACGAGCTCGCCGATGGGCAGGTCCAGCTGCGCGACCTGGAAGCGGGCACGCAACGACTGGTCAACGTCGTCGACCTGGCCCGCGAGCTGCAGCGCGCGCAGGCGAGCCATCGCCACGGCCAGGCTGAGCAGCGAGGCGCTCGTGCGGACAGCCGCTAGCTAGACGCCTCCACCCAGCCCGTGCCGCCGGGCGAGCCGCGGCAGCTCGGATAGCTCGTTCGCCCCGATCTTCGCCATCGCCGAGGCCAGGTGGCGGCTCGCGACGCCGGCCTCGAGGTCAAGCTCGGCCGCTGCCTCGTCCGGTGAGGCGCCGCCGCTGACCAGCCGGACGATGTCCGCCTCGCGGCGCGACAGCCCAAGCGGGTAGGTGATCTGCAGCCGGCCTCCGGGCGCTGCGGCGGCGTCCAGGCCGCGTTCGATAAGCCTTGTCGACCGGCCGTGCCAGCCAGTCATGCCCAGCTCCTCGAAGGCACGCGCCGCGGCCCCGAGCAGCGCCACGGCCTCCGCGTAGCCCGATTCCCCGGCGGCCGCGATCGCGATCGCCTCGTCGTGGTCGAGGATGGCGCGCAATGGCCGCAGCCCGGCCTCTTCCAATGCGGCTCGCTGGGCGGCGAAGACGGCACGCGCCTCGTCCAGCTGGCCGCCAAGGGCGTGGAGGCGGGCACTCGCCAGCTCGAGCGTGGCCGCATGGTTGCCACCGATCCCGGCCGCGGCGCTGAGCGCGACGAGGGCCCGGCCGCGGACGGCATGCTGCGCCCAGCCGCACTCCCAGGCGACCGTCAAGCCAACGAGCAGCGCGCTGTCGCGCAGGTACGTCAGTGGCGGCCAGGCAGCGGCAACTTCGAGCACGTCGTCCAGCAGCCCGCCGGCGAGGCTGCGATCGCCGAGCCGCGCGGCCGCAAGCGAGCGCTCGGCGGTGAGCAGCAGCCCGTGCGGCGTGGGCTCGGCTGTCAGGTCCGCGGCCCGGGCGCCCAATGCCGCCCAGTCGCCGTCGCGGTAGTGAGCCAGCGCCAGCTCCGCGGCCAGCTGCTCGGCCAGCGGTCGCTCGGCCGGCGGCAGGCGCTCGATGCCCACACCAGCGGCGGCCAGCGATTCCTCGGCTGAGGCGAAATCGCCCAGCATCGCGTTGCACTGCGCGAGCAGCAGTGCCGCGCGGATATGGTCGACCGGCGAGCCGTAGCGCTCTGCGGCGGCCAGGTACTCGCCCGCCCACGAGCTCGCCTCCTTGTAGGCTCCCAGCCGGGTTGCCAGGTCGACGGTCGCGCCGTGCAGCGCGCGCAGCAAGGCCGATGGTCGGCGCCAGCCGCGCGCGAGGTTCAGCAGCTTGACCGTCTGCTCCCGGCCGCGCGGCCGCGGTGCGGCAAAAAGCTCGCTCAGGTCCTGCTCGTCGCCGTCGCGCAGCAGCAGCCGCTCGGCTTCGTCCTCGTCCGTCTGCCAGACCAGCAGCCGGACACTGCCCTGCCCGACCGGCTGCCAGCGGCCGCCGAGGAGATCGAGGCGGGCAGCGACCTGCGGCGGCAGCGAGCCGCTGCTGCGTGCGGCAGCCCCACGGAGCTCCTCCGCCTGCTCGGTGCGCCCGTGGTCGAGGAGCGCGCGGATCACGGCCACCAGCTGGTCGAGATCGTCGCGGCGGCCAGTGGCGATCGCTTCGCGAGCAAGCTCGAGCGCCTCGGCCGGCTGGTCAGCCTCGGCGCGGGCGACGGCCAGCCGGACCCTGAGCTCGGCGCGGTCCGCGCTGCCGCCCGCCGTCGCCAGTGCTGCGGCTAGGGCCACGCAGTCAGCGGCTCGCCGGAAGGCAGACGCGGCGCGGGCCTGCTCGGCCGCCACCAGGGCGAACCGAATGCCTGCTGCCGATCGAGCCCCACCGTCACCGACTGCGCCGGGCGCACTGGCCAGCGCCTGGCGGTAGAGCTCGGCCAGCATCGGTGCCTGCTGGCGCGCCTCGGCGCCGAGCTCAGCCTCGAGCGCCTGGGCGACGCGTGCCAGGGCCTCGCCGCAGACCGCTGGCGACAGGCCGGCTCGGATCGCCAGCTGGACGCGCGGGTGGACGATGGCGTAGCTGCCACTCATCTCCGGCGAGGCTACGAAACCCCCGCCGACGCACTTCTCGAGCGCATCGCCAGAGCGTGCGCGCGACAGGCCGCTGACAGTGGCCAGCTGGCCGGCGCTGGCCGGCTTGGGAAAGCAGGCCAGCGCCGCGAGCGCCGTCCGCTCCTCGAGCGAGAGTGCGGCGACACGCCATGCAACCAGCTCCTCGACGTCACGCGGCAGCGCGTCGGCGGCAGGCAGCCGATCGCCGCCCGGGCGGCCGATCAGGCCTTCCGTGCGAAGGTGGCGGTACAGCTCCAGCGCGGCCAGCGGATGGCCGCCCGAGACGTCCTGGATGAGGCCCAGCGCTGCGCCGCTGATCGGGCGGTCAGCATGCCTCGTCAGGAACGCGCCAGTTGCGCCTTCATCCAGGCCGCCGAGCTCGATCTGCCGAGCGTAAGGCGGCGGCTCTGGCTCGGTCTGAGCCTCGCCGGCGTGGTTGCCCGGCTGATCGGCCCACGTCGCGAGGAGCAGAACGGCCAGCCGACCGAGGTGGTCGGCCAGGCCGTCGAGCAGCAGGCGCAGGTCCGCGTCCGCCCACTGCAGGTCGTCGAGCACGATCAACAGCGGCCGCTCGGCGGTAGCGCGCTCGAGCCAGTCAAGCACGGCCCGGCAGACGCGCAGCCGCTCAGCGCTCGGATCCAGCGGCGCCGGCGGCGGAATGGCCGGCAGGCGCGTCCGGATCGCGGGCGCCAGGCGTGCCAGCGCCGAGGCGCCGTCGCCCACCTCTTCGTAGAGCGCGGCCGGCGTGACCTGCGCGGCATACCCGTCCAGTGCCTCGGCAAGCGCCTCGAACGGTCGTCCGGCCAGGCCCTCGCGGCAGGCGCCCCAGAGCGCGCCAAAGCCCTGCTCCGCGGCACGTGACCGCGCCTGCCGCGCGGTGGCCGTAGTGCCAATGCCGGAGGGGCCGCGCAGCACCACCAGCCGGCCGCGACCGCCGGCTGCGTGGCCGAGCATCTCCGACAGCAGGTCCAGCTCGTCCTCGTGGCCCAGGTACGGCTCGGCGACCTCGCGCGTGATCATGCTCAATTACGATAGCCGCCCATGACCGTCGAGCCCGTGACAGACGACCGCGCCTCGGACCAGGTGGCGCCCGCCGCAGCACGCCAGTACGAGCTGCCCTCGGCTCGCCAGCTCGAGGTCGACGACGCGGCCTGGGACGCTTACGTGGCACAGTCGGCGCAGGCGACTTGGCTGCAGACGACGCCGTGGGCGGCGGTCAAGCGGCCGAATGGCTGGTCTGCGGTCCGCGCGGCAGTCGACTTCGAGAGTGCCGACGGGCCGTCGCCTGTCGGCGCGCAGATCCTGGTCAGGCGCGTGCGCGGCCTGCCCTGGGGCCTGGGCTATGTGCCCCGCGGTCCCGTCGGCATGCCGCGCGATCCGGCCCAGGCGGGTGCCGCGCTGGTCGCAATCAGCCGACGCCTGCGGGAAGTGGCACGGCAGCACCGCCTGGCCGAGATCCGGATCGAGCCGGAGGCTGTCGCCGGCCAGGGCGTTGAGCAGGTGCTGCAGGGTGCCGGTTGGCGATCCGCCCGCAGCGCCCAGGTGCCGCGGACTCGGCTGATCGACCTGTCACGGCCGGAAGAGGAGCTGTGGCAGGACATGCACCGCAAGACGCGCCAGTCCGTCACGAAGTCGCGCCGCCTGGGTGTCCGCGTCGTGACCGCGGACGACGAGCGACTGGAAGAGTTCCACCGAATCCACACCGACTCGGCTGACCGCGCGGGTATATTCGCGCGCAGCTTGGGCGCCTTCAAGGTGCTGTGGGACGAGCTGGCGCCGCGCGGGATGGCTCATCTCTCATTCGCCGAGCTGGAGGAGACAGGCGAGCCCGTGGCGACACTGCTGTTGACGTCGGCCGGCGGGCGGGTGTTCGACCTGTACGGCGGCACGCTCGTGGAGGGCGAGAAGCGGCGCGCGAACTATCTGCTCAAGTGGGAGGCACTGGTGCGCTGCCGCCAGCAGGGCTTCGAGACCTACGACCTATGGGGCTTGCCCCGGTCGGGCATTGCCCAGTTCAAGGCCGGTTTCGGCGGCGCCGAGATCTCGTATGTCGGCGCCTGGTCACTGGCCAGCGATCGGATTGGCAAGGCGGTCCTCGCAGCCGGCATGGCGGCGCGCTCGGCTTACGTCACACTGCGTCAGCGCGGCAAGGCTGCGCCGGGTGGCGCTCCTTCAGAGGAGTAGCCATGACCGGCCTGCGCACCTCCTACCGCGACCTGACCTGCGGCGCGGCGCGCGCGGAGCACGTCGGGCAGACGCTGACCATCTCGGGCTGGGTCCACCGGCGACGCGACCTTGGCCAGCTGATCTTCATCGACCTGCGCGACCGCCACGGCATCACCCAGGTGGTGGTTGACGCGGCGCAGGCGCCCGACGCACACGCCGCCCTGGCCGACGTGCGCAACGAGTTCGTGCTGAGCGTGCGGGGCGACGTCGCGCGGCGCAAGGCCGGCACGGAGAACCCAAAGCTGGCAACGGGCGAGGTGGAGCTGCGCGCGACCGAGGTGAGCGTGCTGTCCGCCGCGCGGACGCCGCCCTTCCCGGTCAACGAGCCGGACGCCCAGGTGGACGAGACGCTGCGCCTAAAGCACCGCTACTTGGACCTGCGCCGCGAGGCGCTCAACGGGCGCATCGTCGCCCGCTCGCGGCTGCTCCACGCGATCAGCGAGGTCCACCACGCGCACGGCTTCGTCGAGGTCGAGACGCCGATCCTGATCAAGGCGACGCCCGAAGGGGCGCGTGACTTCATCGTGCCGTCGCGCCTCCAGCCGGGCAGTGTCTACGCCCTGCCGCAGAGCCCGCAGCAGCTGAAGCAGCTGCTGATGGTCGGCGGCTTGGACCGTTACTTCCAGATCGCCCACTGCATGCGCGACGAGGATATGCGCGCCGACCGTGGCCCCGAGTTCACCCAGCTCGACATCGAGATGAGCTTCGTCAGCCAGGCCGACGTGATGGCCTTCGTCGAGACGATGTGCATCGAGGTCTCGCGCGCCGTGGTGCCCGAGCGCCCCATCCGCGAGATCCCCTTCCCGCGCTTCACCTACCGCCAGGCCATCGACCGCTTTGGCTCGGACAAGCCGGACGTGCGCTTCGGCATGGAGCTGACCGACGTCGGTGCGGTGGTGGAGGGGAGCGGCTTCCGAGTGTTCGATTCGGTGCTCGCCTCCGGCGGGCGCGTCGTTGCCATCGCCGCGCCGGGGCTGGCTGACGCCTCGCGCTCGCAGGTCGAGGAGCTGGTCGAGCGGGCGAAGCGCTCCGGCGCCAAGGGGCTCGTGCACATCGCCGTGCGTGCCGACGGGCTGCACTCGCCGGTGCTCAACGCGCTGGGCGCGGCGCGGGCCCAGTCGCTCGTCGAGTCAGCAGGCGCATCGGTCGGCGACCTCGTCCTGGTCGTGGCCGACCGCGACATCGTGGCGCAGGAGGCACTGGGCGACCTGCGTGCTGAGCTCGGCGAGCAGCTCGGGCTGATCGGTGACGAGACCGAGCTCGCCTACGCCTGGGTGTACGAGTTCCCGATGTACCAGTGGGATGCTGAAGGCCGGCGCTGGGACGCCACCCACAACCCGTTCAGCGGCGTGCTGCCAGAGGATGAGCCGCTGCTGGCAACCGCCTCGGGCGATCCGGCGGTCGCGTCGGAGGACGACCCGGCTGGGCGCGCGCGGGCGTTGCAGTACGACATCGTGCTCAACGGCTGGGAGCTCGGCGGAGGCTCGATCCGCATCCATCGCCGCGACCTGCTCGAACAGTCGTTCGCGCTGATGGGCCACAGCGTCGAGGGCATGCGCGACAAGTTCGGCGCGCTGCTCGACGCCTTCGAGTACGGGGCACCACCGCACGGCGGCATCGCGCTGGGCATTGATCGTTGGGCGGCACGGCTCCTCCAGCAGGAGAACATCCGCGAGGTGATGGCCTTCCCCAAGACCGGTGCCGGCAGCGACTTGATGCTCGGCGCGCCGTCGCCGGTCGACCAGGCGCAGCTCGATGAGCTGGGCCTGGCGCTCAAGCCAGGGCTACGAGGTCGGACCTAAAGAGGTGCCCCGCGCCGCCCACGCCTGCGCGGTGACCGTGAACGGAGGCGCCGGCAGCAGCGCGCGACACCGTTCGCGCAGCTCAGTGCGGGTGTCTCCATCGAGCCCGGCCACGTAGGCGCCGGCGGGACCCACGCCGCCGCTGAAAGGCTCCCACCACTCTTCGAACGATCGGCACTCGATGCCGGCCGTCAACCGGGTGCTGCTGATGTCGGCCAGGCCAGCGGCAGCAAACAGCTCGGCCAGGTGGCCGTCGCGCGCGCCGGCCAGCGCGGCTGCGTCGCGCGCACCTGGATCGATGCTTGCCACCGCCTGCCAAAACAGGCTCAGCGGGCCACGTCCCTCGGCGTTGTTCCAGACGCAGGCGGCGACAGCGCCGCCGGGCCGCGTAACGCGCGCCATCTCGGCGAGGCCGGCGACAGGATCGGCCATGAAGTGGACGACCAGCTGCGCGAGCGCGGCATCGAACTCGCCATCGGCGAAGGGCAGCTGCTCCGCGCTCGCCTCCTCCACGCGTGCTCCCGGATTGCGGGTGCGCGCTGCCTCAACGAAGGGAGGCGACGGGTCAACTGCTGTGACGGACACCGGCCCCAGCCGCGCGACGAGCTCGGCCGTCAGCGCGCCCGGTCCGCAGCCCACGTCGAGCACGCGCTGGCCCGTACGGACTTGGGCCAGGTCCGCCATCTGCGGCGACAGGTGGACCGAGTAGCGGCCCATGAAGCGGTCATACGCCTCCGCGGCCACGTTGAACGTCATGCCGGCATCGTAGCCTGCCGTTGCGTGCGACAATGCCGCCTCCGAATGAGCACCCCAACCCAGCCGACCATGCCCGCCACCGCCACGCGCGATGACCTGCGCAACCTGGCCATCGTCGCCCATGTCGATCACGGCAAGACGACCCTCGTCGACGCGATGCTCCGCCAGTCGGGTGCCTTTGCCGCCCATCAGGCGCTGGTCGACCGCGTCATGGACTCGATGGACCTCGAGCGCGAGAAGGGCATCACGATCATGGCCAAGCAGACGACCGTCGAGTACGACGGGCGGCGGCTGAACATCGTCGACACGCCCGGCCATGCCGACTTCGGCGGTGAGGTCGAGCGGACCCTGCTGATGGTCGATGCGATCCTGCTGCTCGTCGATGCCGCCGAGGGGCCGCTGCCGCAGACCCGTTACGTGCTCAGCAAGGCGCTCGCGCGGGGCCTGCCGGTGGTTGTCGCGATCAACAAGATCGACCGCGCCGACGCTCGCCCGGCCGAGGTGCTCGACGCGATCTACGAGCTGTTCATCGACCTCGGAGCCAGCGCCGAACAGCTCGACTTCCCGGTGCTCTACACCAATGCCAAGGCGGGCACCGCGACACCAGACCTGGGCGTCCCGGGCACCGACCTCCGCCCGCTCTTCGATGCCCTGGTCGCGACCACCCCGCCCCCAGGCCACCAACCAGGCCACCCGCTCCAGCTGCTGGTCACCAACCTTGCGGCCAACGACTACGTCGGGCGCATGGCCGTCGGGCGCATTTGGAACGGGACGCTGCGCATGGGCCAGCGCATCGCGGTGGTGCGCGAGGAGCCCGACACCACCGACGGCGCGGTCGAGCCCGGACGCACGACCACCCTGGCCGGCACCGTCACCAGCCTGACGACGGCGCAGGGCATCGAGCGCGTCGACATCGCCGAGGCCGGCCCGGGCGAGATCGTGGCCGTCGCGGGGATCGCCGAGGTGACCATCGGCGACACCATCACCGAGCCGGCGGACCCGCGCCCGCTGCCCCGGCTCGACCTCGACGAGCCGACGCTGCGGATGACCTTCGGCGTCAACACATCGCCGCTGTCAGGCCGCGACGGCCGGCTCGTCACGAGCCGCCAGATCAAGGAGCGACTCGAGCGCGAGGTGCTGGGCAACGTGTCGATCGAGATTCACCCGACGGCCTCGCCCGACACGTTCGAGGTGCGTGGCCGCGGCGAGCTCCAGCTTGCGGTGCTGATCGAGCAGATGCGGCGTGAGGGCTACGAGCTGCAGGTCTCGCGGCCCGAGGTGCTCCTGCGCACAGTCGCTGGTGAGGTGCAGGAGCCGTACGAGCGGATCACGGTCGACATCCCGCCCGAGTTCATTGGCGCCGTTACCCAGTCGCTGGCTGAGCGCAAAGCTCGCCTCGAGCTGATGACCACTGACGCCGATGGCCGCACGAGGATCGACTTCCTGATCCCGACACGCGGATTGGTCGGCTACCGCGGCCAGCTCCTGACCGAGACGCGCGGCACGGCCGTGCTGCACCAGATCGGCGCCGGCTACGGGCCGTGGGCGGGCGCCGTCGCGCACCGCACGAGCGGCGTGCTCGTCAGCGACCGGTCGGGCGTTTCGAACGCCTACGGGCTATTCAACCTCCAAGAGCGCGCGACGTTGTTCATCGACTCTGGCGTCGAGGTGTACGAGGGCATGATCGTCGGCGAGAACAGCCGTTCAACGGACATGGACGTGAACCCGACGCGCGAGAAGAAGCTGACCAACATCCGCACCCACTCGCACGACGAGATGCTGCGTCTGACGCCGCCGCCGCCGCTCACGCTCGAGGCCGCGATCGAGTTCATCGCCGAGGACGAGCTGGTGGAGGTCACGCCGCACAACCTGCGCCTGCGCAAGCGGCAGCTCAGCCAGCACGACCGTCGGCGCGAGGCCGGCCGGGAGTATGACGAGCGACGCCGCCAGGAGCGGGCCGCGGCGGGCTAATCGGACTCGGGGTCGGCGGCCTGGCCATAGGGCGCCAATGCCGGACCCTCGAGCGGGCTCTCATCGGGCGCCTCGGCTGCCGCGGCGCCCCACTCAGGTGCCTGGCGCGCCGGCTCGGGCGGGCCGGAGTATGGCGGCAGGTCATCATGCGCCACGCTGCGATCGTGGACCGTGCCCGGGTCTCCGGTGTCGAACAGGCTCGTCGGCAGCAGCGCCGCCAGCCGCTCGAAGAGCTCATCAAGCCGGAGCTCGGTCGGGAGGTGGGCGAGTACGTCGAGCTGCTCCATCGGCACCAGCGCCGGCCAGCCGGCCGTGCCCTCGTACTGCGGCCGCAGGACAGCCTCGCGCTCGACGCCGTGACGCTCGATCAGCGAGGTCACTGTCTCGGCGTCGACCCAGGCCATCTGGCCGGGCCAGACCAGCACCGCGTCCGTCTCGCTCACCTGGGCGGCAGCAAGCCGGATGCCGCCGACGATTCGGCCGACCGCGCCGGCGTCGGGCGGGGCGGGCTCGGCGAGCAGCGCTGGCGATCCGGCCAGCACCTGGGTGATCTCTCCGCCGGGGTCCCTCGAAAGGACCACGATCGGCGTCGCGCCGCCGGCCCAGGCGGCCTCGACCATCCGCCGCGCGGCGGCCCGACCGGCAGTGTCAGCAAGGGCACCTTCAGGCGTCTCGAAGAGCATTACCGCGGCCACCGTCATACGCGCATCGTAGCCGCCAGCTGACGCATGGCACTGCCCGAGGCTTGGACGCGAGTCGTAGAATCTGTCCTTGGAGGCGACCGTGCAGTACCTCGCCGCGTTGGCCCTGGCCGGCCTGACCGCCTGGGCAATCACCGTCGTTGGCAGCGGCACGCTCGACCGAGCGGCGGCCGCCTTCGCCCTGCTGGTCGGCGGCTGGCGACCGGATCCGTGGCCGCGCGGCGTGCAGGAGGAGGACCGCGATCGGCCATGGTCGGGCGTCCGCCGGGCGGTGGATCGAATCGCCACGGCCGGCGTCGAGGAAGGAACGCGTGCCGTGCCGGTGACCCGCATCCGCCCCCGCACGCGCCCGCGCTGAGGCCCGGTCGCGCCACGGGAGGCTGGGTCGCCGCGCGTACAATCGGGCGGCGCAATGACCGATTTCCCGATCTACCTCGACCATGCCGCGACTACGCCGCTGCGCCCCGAGGCGCTGGAGGCGATGCTGCCGCTGCTCGGCGACAACTTCGGCAACCCGTCCTCGCCGCACGGCACCGGCCGGCGCGCGCGCGCCGCGCTGGATGAGGCCCGCGAGCGGCTCGCCCGCTCGCTCAATGCCGAGCCGCGGGAAATCATCCTCACCAGCAGCGGGACGGAAGCGATCAACCTCGCCCTGAAGGGCGTCGCATGGGCCGCCAAGGCGCGCGGCAACCGGATCATCACGAGTGCCGTCGAGCACCACGCCGTGCTGCACGCGCTCGGCCACCTCGAGAAGTTCGGCTTCGAGATCGTGCACCTGCCGGTTGACCGCTACGGCCGCCTCGACCCGGAGCATCTGGCCAGCGAGCTCAACGAACGGACCATCCTGGTCAGCCTGCTGCTGGCGAACAACGAGGTCGGCACGCTCCAGCCGATGACCGAGCTGGTGCGCCGAATACGCGAGCACCCCGGCGTGGCGATTCATGTCGATGCCGTCGCGGCCGCGGCCCACGTACCGCTCGATGTCCACGCCTTGGGCGTTGACCTGCTGTCGCTGGCGGCGCACAAGTTCGAGGGCCCCAAGGGCGTGGGTCTGCTCTACCTGCGCCGGGGAACGGTCATCCTGCCCCAGCTGCAGGGCGGGTCGCAGGAGCGCTACCGCCGAGCCGGCACGGAGAACGTCGCCGGCGCGGTTGGCATGGCCGTTGCCTACGACCTGGCCGTCCGAGAGCGCGCCGAGTCGAGCGCCCGCCTGATCCGGCTGCGCGACCGGCTGCGTGACGCCGTGCTGGGCGTGCCCGGTGTCGAGCTGACCGGCCATCCGCGGCGCCGGCTGCCTGGGCACCTTTCGATCATCGCGCGCGATGCGGAAGGGGAGGCGATGGTCCTGGCGCTGGACATGGAGGGCGTCCACGCCTCGGTTGGCTCGGCGTGCACGACGGGCTCACTCGAGCCCTCGCACGTCCTGACCGCGATGGGCTATCCCGACGACGAGGCACGTGGCTCGTTGCGGCTCAGCCTCGGCCGGACGACGAGCGAGGAGCAGATCGAGCGCGCGGTCAAGGTCGTGCCGTCGACCATCGCGCGGCTGCGCGCAGCCTCTTCGGTCGTGGCGCTGGATCCGCTCGGCGAGGGGGTGCGAGCATGAGCGAGCGGGTGCTCGTGGCGATGTCTGGCGGCGTCGACTCGTCAGTTGCGGCGGCGCTGCTGGCCGAGCAGGGCGTCGAGACCGTCGGCGTCTGGATGCGGCTGCACGATGCCGCCGATTCCTACAGCGAGCTCAAGAAGAGCTGCTGCTCGCTCGACGCCGCAGACGACGCGCGCCGCGTCGCGTCCCAGCTGGGCATCCCGTTCTACGTGCTCAACCTCGAGCGGGAGTTCGGCGCCGGCGTGCTGCAGCCGTTCCTCGACGCCTACCTCGACGGCCGAACGCCGAGCCCGTGCGTGGACTGCAACTCGTATGTCAAGTTCGGCGCGCTGCTCGGCCGGGCGCGCGCGCTCTATGAGTGCGACGCCGTGGCCACCGGCCACTACGCCCGTGTGTCGTCAGACGGCGCCCGATACCGCCTGCTGCGCGCCGCCGACCCGGAAAAGGACCAGTCCTACTTCCTCTACGGGCTGCGCCAGGACCAGCTGGCACACGTCCGCTTCCCGCTTGGCGAGCTGACCAAGCCCCAGGTCCGTGACATCGCCCGCCGCCACGGTCTCGCGACGGCGGACAAGCCGGAGAGCCAGGAGATCTGCTTTGTGCCGGGCGGTGACTACCGCGCCGCGCTGCGCCAGCGCGCTGGCTGGCAGGCCACCAGCGGGCCGCTGCTCGACGTGGACGGCAGGCAGATCGGCCAGCATGCCGGTGCCGCGGCCTACACCGTGGGCCAGCGCAGCGGGCTTGGCGTGGCTCTCGGGGAACGGCGCTACGTCGCCGCGATCGACGCCGCGGCCAACCTGGTCACGCTCGGCCGGCGCGAGGATCTCTATCGCCGGAGCTTCGAGCTCGAGGCGGTCTCGTTCGTCGCCGGCGGGCCGCCGCGTGGCAGGCACGAGCTGCGGGCCCAGGTTCGCATTCGCCACCGCGCCGAGGCGGCGCCCGGAACCATCAGGCGCGCGTCCAGCGAAAGCCACGGCCGTGCCGGCAGCCCCGGACGCTGGCTGGTCGAGCTCGACCAGCCAGCCTGGGCGCCGGCGCCCGGCCAGGCGGCCGTTCTGTACGACGGCGACGAGGTCCTTGGCGGCGGCCGCATCGGTGCCGGCTCCGCCGGGCGAAACTAGCCGGCCGTGCCGGACATCACGCTCGGGCCGGCACCTGTGCTGGCGCTCGTCGTCGGCCTGTTCCACACGGGCCTCTACCTGCTCATCCGCGGCTCGGCCGGCGTGCGACTGCCGTTCATCCTTCTGGCCGCGGTTCTCGGAGCCTACGGCGGCCAGGCGGTGGGCGGCCGAGTCGGCGACCCGCTGCTGATCGGTGACTTCGGGCTGCTGTGGGCTTCGGCACTCGCCTGGCTCGGGATCGGCATAATCGTCGCGGCCAGCATGCTCGCACCGTCGCGCGACGGGACCTAAGGTAGGGAGATGCTCGACAACATCGACTGGGAAGTGCTGCTCAACGGGGTCATCGTCATCGCGCTGGTCGTCATCGCGCTGGCGGCGGTGCTGCTGGCGATGGGCGTCGTCCGGCTGTCAGGCAGCGTTGGCCGGCTGTCGCGCGCCGCCGAGCGCAGCCTGGCCGTGATCGAGGCTGAGCTGCCGCCCACGATCGCCGACCTGCGCGCCACGACGGCCAACCTGCGCCGGCTGTCAGAGGAGCTCGAGCCGCGGCTGGAGCGGGTCGACGTGCTGCTCGACGAGAGCGAGGCAACCCTGGCCTCGCTGCGCGCCACGTCAGAGGCGGCGGAGGAGATCGTTCGGGGCCCGGCGGCCGTGATGGAGCGGGCTCGGCGGACCGTTCGCGCTGCCGGCGAGGGGCTGGCCCGTGGTGCCGACCGGCTGCGCCACAGCGTGCAGGAGCGCACGCCAGGCGAGTAAGCCTCAGGCCGTGGAGAGCTGCCTCCGCAATTCCTCGGCCTCGCGTTCGATGCCCATCTCGAGGAACAGCTGCCCCGCTCGCTCGAGCCGGTCCCGACCCTCTTCATGCTGGCCGCTGGCGAGCAGTGCCTTACCCCACCCGCGCAGCACTCTGGCCAGCGTCGGCCGCAGCCCCTCCGAATCGAGGATCGCGGCACTGCCCGCGTAGTCCTCGATAGCCGCGTCGAGCTGGCCGGATTTGGCGCGCACCTCGGCACGCTTCCACAGGATGCCTGCCTCGCCGGGGCCGTTGCTGATCTGGCGAGCCGCAGCGAGAGCGGTGTCCCAGCGGCTGTCATCTGGGTCGGACACACCGAGCATCGCGTGCGAGGTGCCCAGCCAGGCCTGCAGCGTGGGCCGCCACATAGCGCTCGCGTTGCCGCTGACTGGAGCCAGGTCCATGCCCAGCTGAAGGATCTCCCTCGCGTCATCAAATCGCCCCTGGCGCTGATACACGTCGCCCAGCACCCACGCGCTGACGACCGCGCAGGCGGCAGCGCCTGTCTCCTGGGAGCGATCCACGCAGGCGCGCGCGATCGGCTCGGCCTCGTCCAGGTCGCCGCGGAGGGAGCGAACCATGGCCTGTGCGATCTGCGCGTCGAGCTGGGCGATCAGGTCGCCACGCGCCGCTTCGCGAACGGTATGGTCCTCGGCCGCAGCCGCCCTGTCGAAGTCGCCCAGGCTGGCGTAGCCGATTGTCAGCCAGCCCCGAGCGAAGGCCGCACCAATGAAGTCCCGTCGGCTCTCCATCAGCGGGATCGCCTTCTCGAGTGCCTCGACGCCTTCGCGGGTGGGTCCGACGAAGACCTTGTTCAACCCGACGAGCGCCATCGGCATAGCGATCAGCGAAGGATCGTCGAGCTCCGTACCGATCTCGGCCAGGCGGTTGAGGCCCTGCTGGATGTCGGGCTCGGTGGCCTTGCGCCCGGATTCCAGGCGGCCCAAAGTCAGGTAGAGGTAAACCTGCGCAAGCAGCTCGAGGTCTCCCAGCCGCTCGGCAGCCGGCACGATCGCCTGCAGGTCGGCTTCGACCTGCGGCCCCGCCGCGAGCGTGAATGTAGCGCGCGCTCGACCAAGCTCGATCGTGATCCGCCGACGCAGCACCTCCGGCGGGTCCTCATCGGTGGCTGCAGGCAGCAGCCCGCGGGCGCGAGTGAAGGCCGCGGCGGCTTCGCGCAGGGCATTGCGTTCGAGCGCATATGCGCCCTCGATCACGTAGTGGGCGAGCGCACGCTCGGTGTCGCCGGCTTGCTCGAAGTGCATGGCCAGGACACCCGCCATCTCAGCGCCGCGCTCCGGGTAGAGCCGCTCGATCGCCTCGCCAACGAGGAGGTGCAGCTCGCGCCGCTGCTGCTTGAGCAGCGACTCGTACGCGGCGTCCTGCACGAGAACGTGACGGAACAGGTACTCGAGCTCGGGCTCGTAGGCTGCTGGCCGGACGAGGCCACGCGCCTCGAGCGTGTCCAGCTGCAAATCGGTCACTCAGCGCACCTCGCTGGTCTGGGTCAGCACGTCTTCGAGCACGCGAACCGGGAACTGCCGGCCGATGACCGACGCGATGCGCAGGCTTCGCTTCGCGGCTTCCGGCAACTGGTCGATGCGCGCCAGCAGCAGCCCGTGCAGCGTGGCAGGTATCTCAACCCGGGCAATCGCGTCGGTCGCCACCCAGTGGTCGCCACGGCGCTCGATCATCCTGCCGTCGATGAGCATGCGCACCACCTCCTCGACGAAGAATGGGTTGCCATCGGCGCGGGCGAGGATCGCGTCGCGCACTTCATCGGGCAGCGATTCGATGACCAGCAAGTTGGAGACCAGCTCGCGGCTGTCCGCCTCGCTCAGCTGTTCGAGCACGATCTCAGTAAGGGCCTGGCCAAACTGGGCCCGGGCGCTGCTCACCAGCTGCCAGCCGGGTGCGTCCGTGTCCGGGCGCAGCGCCGCGATGACGAGCACGGGCAGGCGGGCGGCAAGCGGGAGCAGCGACTCGAGGACCGCGGCCGAGGTGGGGTCAGCCCAGTGCACGTCCTCACAGACGACGACCAGGGGACCCTCGCTGGTCATTGCGCGAAGCACCCGGTGGACCGAGGCGGCGTAGCGCTCCTGCAGGTGGGTAGGCTCGAGGCGAACGTGATCCGTCTCGGCGCCGTAGGTCGGCAGGCCGAGGAGGTGGGCCAGGAAGGGTGCAACGTCGGGCGTCTCTTCGCCGGGCAGCGCCGCCAGCCGCTCGTCGAGCAGCTTGCGCGTCACCGAGCCGCTCTCGCTCCACGGCAGCTCGAGCAGGTTGCGCACCAGATCGAGAAGCAGGTGGTACGGCAGGCTCTGGCCATAGGACACGCAGCGACCCTCGTACCAGCCCAGCGGCCGCGATGAATCGACGGCGAGCGTCTCCGTCGCCAGCGCTCTCTGCAGCTCGCTGAGCAGGCGGCTCTTGCCAATCCCCGGTTCGCCCATCACAAAGCAGATTCGTCCGCGTCCGGCGCGGGCCACTTCCCACAGCGTACGCAGCTGGGCCAGCTGGGCCTCCCGGCCGACCATCGGGCTGTCCAGCCCGATCCGCTCCAGACCCCGCCGGCGAGCGGGCGAAGCGCGCCGGCCATCGACGCGGTACGCGTGGACCGGCTCGGCCTTGCCCTTGACCGCGATCGGGCCGAGGTCGCCGAGCTCGAACGCGTCACCCAGCAGGCGTCGCGTGGCGTCCGTGATCAGGACCTCCCCAGGGTCGGCGGCGGCCTGCATCCGTGCCGCGACGTTCATCGCATCGCCCAGCGCCGTGTACTCATAGCGCAGGTCCGTGCCCACGTTGCCCACGACGACCGGGCCGGTGTTGATCCCGGCACGGATGCGGAAGTCGATGCCGTGGACGGCGCGCAGCTGACGCGCCAGCTCGTCGATCGAGGCGACCATGTCGAGTGCGGCAAGCACGGCACGATCGGGGTCGTCCTCGTGGGCGACCGGTGCCCCGAAGAAGGCGAGCATCGCATCGCCCTGCAGCTGGGCGATCGTGCCCTCGTAGCGAAATACCGCCTGCGACATCAGGTCGAAGGCGCCGTTGATCATCTGGGTCCAGTCCTCGGGATCCATTTGCTCCGCCAGGCTGGTCGAGCCCACGATGTCGGCGAACAGGGCCGTGACCGGCTTGCGCTCGCCGCTGATCCGGGCCGCCCGCATCTTGGCCACCAGCGGCGCAGGGGCGCTGCCGGCAAGGCGGGCCTGGAGCGTGGAGTCGGCCTCGTCAGTCGTGGCGACCGGCGCGCCACAGCTCATGCAGAAGCGCGCGTCCCTCGGTACGTCGGCCGCGCAGCGTGCGCAAGTGCCCCCGATCGACTCGACCGACAT
>DATMJK010000057.1:0-19976 GCA_035553915.1 Candidatus Limnocylindrales bacterium
GGGATCGCGGTCAGGCGGCCGGTCCGGACGTTCTCGTCGCCGATCTGCGGCAGCGCACCGAGGAGCGCCTCGGTGTACGGGTGCTCCGGACGGTCGAAGAGGTCGAGCGTCGTCGCGTGCTCGACGATCTGGCCCGCGTACATGACGACGATGTCGTCCGCGGCCTCCGCGACGACGCCCATGTCGTGGGTGATGATGATCATCGACATGTCGTGCTGCTGGCGGAGGTCGTCGAGGAGGTCGAGCACCGAGGCCTGCACCGTCACGTCGAGCGCCGTCGTCGGCTCGTCGGCGATCAGAAGCTTGGGTTCGAGGGCGAGCGCCATGGCAATCATCACGCGCTGGCGCATGCCGCCCGAGAACTGG
Organism: Candidatus Limnocylindrales bacterium; assembly: GCA_035553915.1. GTDB lineage: Bacteria > Chloroflexota > Limnocylindria > Limnocylindrales > CSP1-4 > JALYGJ01. The sequence continues at coordinate 367 of DATMJK010000057.1, forward strand.
TGCGGGTAGTCGCCCAGGCGCTTGCGCGCGTGCGGGATTCCGACCGTCTCGAGCAGCTCGGCGGCGCGCTCCTTGGCCGCCTCACCGCGCACGCCGCGGTGAGCTTCGAGCACCTCGGTCACCTGGCGGCCGATGGTCAGCGACGGGTTGAGGGAGGTCATCGGGTCCTGGAAGATCATGGCCAGCTCTTCGCCACGCAGCTGGCGCATGGCCGACTCGGGCAGCTCGGTCAGCTCCCGGCCCTCGAATAGGATCCGCGTGTCGGCGCCGAGTCGCGCCGCCGGCTTGGGCAGCAGCCGCATCACGGCCAGGGCGCTGACGCTCTTGCCGCAGCCCGATTCGCCGACGATGCCGATCGTCTCGCCCGCGGCGACGTCGTAACTGACGCCGTTGACCGCGTGGACGGTCCGCTTGCCGCTGCCGAAGGTGATGCGCAGGTCACGCACCGAGAGCAGCGCGGCCGGCACGTCGTCCTCAATCGGGGCGGGCGGGGCGACCGTGGCCGCCTGAGCCCTCATCGGCGCAGCCTCGGGTCGAGCGATTCGCGCAGCGCATCGCCGAGCAGGTTGAACCCGAGCACGGTCAGCACGATGGCGATGCCCGGAAAGAAGGCTAGGTAGGGCGCGCGGGCCAGGAAGCGGTAGGTATCAGCCAGCATCGTGCCCCACTCGGGCGTGCGCGGGTCCGGCGGGCCAAGGCCCAGGAAGCCCAGCGCTGCTGCGTCGATGACCGCCGTGGCGAGCGCGAGGGTTGCCTGCACGATCAGCGGCCCGATGGCGTTGGGCAGCATGTGGCGCAGCAAGATCGTGCGGCCACGCACGCCGACCGACCGGGCGGCGACGATGTAGTCAGCCTCACGCAGGGCGAGCAGGCTGCCGCGCAGGATGCGCGCGAAGATGGGGATGTTGACCAGCGCGATGGCGATCGCGATCTGGAAGACGCCGCGACCCAACCAGGCAACCACGGCGATGGCCAGCAGCAGCCCGGGGACTGAGAGCATGATGTCGACCACGCGCATGATCACCGCGTCGACCCAGCCCCGGAAGTAGCCCGCCAGGGCGCCGAAGAAGCTGCCGATGAGCACGCCGAGGGTCACCGACATCAGCGCGATGCCGAGGGTCAGCCGGGCGCCGTAGACGATGCGGCTGAAGACGTCCTGACCCTGGACGTTGGTGCCAAAGATGAACTCACCCTGAAATGGCGCGATGTAGCTGTTGGCCAGGTTTCCGCGGTACGGGTCGTGGGTCGCGATCCAGGGCGCGAACACGGCGAGCAGGATCATCGTGCCCACCAGCAGTCCGCCGGTCAGCGCGCCCGGGTGGCGGACCAGCCGGCCCAGCGCGTCGCGCCAAAGGCCAACCGATCGCTCATCCGTCTGGGCGGCGATCGCCGCAGCGCGCGCGGTCACGAGTAGCGGATCCGCGGATTGAGCAGGGCGTATGACACGTCGACGACCAGATTGACGAGCACGAAGATCAGTGCCAGCACCAGCACGCCCGACTGGATGATGGCGTAGTCGCGCGTGGTCACGGCCTCGTAGATCCAGCGCCCCACGCCGGGCCAGGCGAAGATCGTCTCGGTCAGGATCGCACCGCCGAGCAGCAGGCCGGTCTGCAGGCCGATCACTGTGACCACCGGCAGCAGCGCGTTGCGCAGCACGTGGCGCCGGTCGATCGCGCTCTCGGACAGGCCCTTGGCGCGGGCGGTGCGCACGTAGTCCTCGCTCAGCACCTCGACCACGCTGGCGCGAGTGATGCGCATGACGATGGCCAGCGGGATCGTGCCGAGCGCAATGGCGGGCAGGATCAGGTGGCGCACGCCGTCGACGAAGGCGTCGAAGTTGAGCGCGATGATCGAGTCGATCAGGAGCAGGTGGGTGACCGTCGGCACGCGCGGCGCGGTTAGGTTGACGCGCCCTTCGGAGGGCAGCAGCGGGATCTCGACGGCGAACAGGTACTTGAGCATCAGGCCCAGAAAGAAGATCGGGATGCTGATGCCGATGAGGGCAAAGATCGTCCCACCCTGGTCGAACCAGCCGCCGCGCCGCTTGGCCGTGAGCATGCCGAGCGGAATGCCCAGGCTGATCGCGAAGATCATCGCCGCCAGGGAAAGCTCGACCGTCGCCGGGAAGCGCAGCAGGAAGTCGTCGAGCACATCGCGGTGGGTGATGAATGAGCTACCCAGGTCGAAGCGGAGCAGGTCGCCCATGTAGCGCAGGTACTGCTCGTGCAGCGGCAGGTCCAGGCCCAGCGCAGCGCGTACACGAGCGTAGTTCTCCGGCGTCGCGCGCTCGCCCAGGATGGTGATGGCCGGGTCGCCGGGCAGCATGTGAATGAAGACGAAGACGAGTAGGGTCAGCCCGAGCAGGATGGGAATGAGCAGGAGCAGCCGCCGGACGATGAAACGAGCCACTGGTCTCCGACGCTAGCAGGTAGGGGGAAGCCCCGGAGCGCAGCGCGCCCGGGGCTTCCCGATCAGCTTGCCGAGCTTACGGCTGGGTCAGGTAAACGGTCTTGAAGGACTCCGAGCCGGTGGGTGCGGCGACGTAGCCTTCGACGCCCGGCTTGAAGGCCAGGGCCGTGTCACCGTGCACCATCGTCACGAAGCAGACGTTCTCGTGGATGATTCGCGCCACCTCACCGAAGGCTGCACCGCGCGACTCCCTGTCGAACGAGTTGTTTGCCTCGGTGAAGGCCTCGCGCAGGCCCTCCGGATCGCAGTTGAACTGCTGATTCGGCTCGCCTGAGCGCAGGTCGAAGTGGTAGCCATACCAGTTCCACGGATCGTCGTAGTCACCGGTCCAGCCGAGCCAGTACATCTCGTACTGGGCCGTGGTCGCAGCGGGGATGTACTCGGTGCCCCAGATGGAGCTGTTCGAGGTAACCACGAAGCCGACGTCCTCGAGCATCGTGATCGTCGCCTCGGCAAGGCCGGCCGGGTCGGGCATGTACGGCCGAGTCACCTCGGTCGGATACCAGAACTCGATCTGCGGCGGGTTCTCAGGCCCGAAGCCGGCCTCGGCCAGCAACTGGCGCGCCATTTCCTGGTTGTACTCGTAGGTGGGCGCGGCGCCGAGGATGTCCTCGTGCCAGCCGCTGCTCGGTGGCATGAAGACATTGGCCACGCTGCCGCGGCCGCCGTAGAACGGCTCGATCAGAGCCTCTCGGTTGAGCGCATGGGCAACGGCCTTGCGCACGTTCAGGTCAGCCAGCGGGCTGTCCTCGCGGGCAGTCGGGTTGATGGCGAGGTAAAGCGTGTTGTACGACAGGCGCTCGACCAGCGTCAGGTTCGGGTCACCGTCGACGATGCCGTACTCGGTCGGGGCCACGAGGTCGATGCCCATCACGCCCTCCGGCGCCTGGAGGGCCTGGAGGCGAGCCGAGGCATTGGCGATGGCCTGAATGATCAGGCGGTCCAGGAACGGACCCTCAGCCGGATCACCCCAGTAGTCTTCGTTGCGCACGAGGTCGGCGCTGCCCGACTCACCGGGCGTGTAGGCCGACCACTTGAAGGGGCCCGTGCCGCCCTGTGAGATCGCCGTCCGGAAGGTGTTCGCCTCGGTCGGGTCGAGGGCATTCATGTCCTCGAGCACTGCCGGGCTGATGATGCTGAACGGCGTCAGCGCGATGCCCTGGACGAAGTCCGCCTTGGGTCGCTTGAGGGTGACGGTGACCGTCAGGTCGTCGGTCGCCTCGACGCTCTCGATGATGCTCGTCTCGCCGAAGCCGCCGAGCACGGCGCCGATGTAGTAGGCGTTGGGCTGAAGCTCCGCAGGGAAGTTGTCCCAGCGCTCGAAGTTGGCGACGACCGCCTCCGCGTTGAGCGGGGTGCCGTCGTGGAAGGTCACGCCTTCGCGCAGGTTGAAGACGTAGGTGGTGCCGCTGGGCTCGCCTTCCCACGACTCAGCCAGGACGCCGACGATCTCCGACACGCTGCCTTCAGCCAGGTCGACGAGCGGCTCGTAGATCTGCTGCAGGATGCGGAACGATTCGCCGTCGCTGGTGAGCGCGGGATCGAGGCTGGCCGCGACGCGCGAGCCGGCAAAGACGAGCGTGCCGCCCACGCGCGGGTCGCCAGCGCCGGGTGAGCTGGTCGGCGGAGCGTCCGGCGACGTGCCGGGCGTCCCGGGGTCTGGGGTTCCGGTGCCGGGCGTCTGCGTGCCGGGCGTCTGCGTGCCGGGCGTTTGCGTGCCGGGCGTCGCAGGCGCTGTGCCACACGCGGCTACCAGCAACGCCAGCACAATCATCAGTGACAACCAAAGCCTGGATGCCATGTTTCCTCCTCTTGCCTCCTGCCTACGGCGGACGCGCGGTCGTTCGCAAGTGGCGTCCAGTGCAGGGGTTCGCTAGTTTAGCCGCCAGCGGCCGAAGCTTGCCAATACAACGTTTCGTAACAAACCGTCCCAGCGGCCGCGGACCTCAGGCGTGCGGCTGGGAGTCCTCGGTCAGCCTGACCTCGGCCTCGGCATGGTGCGGCGCCATCGCTTCCTCCGCCATGTCGCCGGTCATCGATGGGTCGCTCTCGCGGGCAGCCTTCCGAATGGCCGGCGGGTCGATCTTTTCTGCCCAGTGGCAGGCCGCTGACTGGCCCATCCCGAGATCTCGCAGCGGCGGCTCCTCGTTGATGCAGTTCTCCGGCCGGCCGAGCTGCTCGAACAGCCAGCAGCGCGTCCGGAAGCGGCACCCTGATGGAGGGTTGGCCGGGCTGGGAACGTCTCCCTTGAGCACGATGCGCTGCTTGCGCCGGCGCGGATCGGCCTCAGGCACCGCGCTAAGCAGGGCGACGGTGTACGGATGGCGCGGGTTGGCGTACAGCTGCTCAACCGGCGCCAGCTCGACGATCTTGCCCAGGTACATCACGCCCACCCGGTCGGACAGGTACTGCACGACTGACAGGTTGTGGGCGATGAACAGGTAGGTCAGCCCGAACTCGCCGCGCAGATCGATCAGCAGGTTGAGGATCTGCGACTGGATCGAGACGTCCAGCGCGCTGACCGGCTCGTCGCAGACGATGAACTCGGGCGACAGGGCAAGCGCGCGGGCGATGCCGATGCGCTGCCGCTGGCCGCCGGAGAACTCGTGCGGATAGCGGCGTGCGTAGTCGCGTCGGAGGCCGACGATCTCCAGGTAGTCGCCGACACGGGCGTCGCGCACCGAGCGGCGGCCCCAGCGATTCTCCTTGTCCGCCTGGGCCACGAGGCCCTCACCAATGATGTCGCTGACCGGCATGCGCGGGTTGAGCGAAGCGACCGGGTCCTGGAAGATGATCTGCATCCGGCGGCGCATTGCCTTGAGCGACCGGCCCTTCTGCGAGAACACGTCAACGCCATCGAGGAGTGTCTCGCCGGAGGTGGGCGGCAGCAGCCTGATCAGCGTTCGGCCAAGGGTGGACTTGCCGCAGCCGGATTCGCCCACCAGACCGAAGATCTCGCCGCGCTGGATTTCGAAGCTGACGTTGTCCACGGCCCGGACGTCGCCCACCTTGCGGCGCAGGATGCCGCTCTGGATGGGGTAGTACTTGACGAGCTCCTTTACCTCGACGAGCGGCCGTCCGTTGCTCGTCGCCGGATCCTTGGTCGCGCTCATGCGACTGGCCTGCCGACAATCTCCGTCGGGATCGCCTCCGACACAGCCTGCGTGGTTGCCTCAGCCGCGCGGCGGGCATTCGCCACCTGCCGGTCGTGCAGCTCCTGCGGGATGTCGTGGCCCGGCGCGCGCTTCCACAGCCAGCACGCGATTGGCGGCCCGCCGCCTTCCTCGATGCGCGGATCGTGGTCTGGGCATGGCTCGAATCGGTACGGGCAGCGCGGCGCGAAGTTGCAGCCGGCTGGCATGTTGAACGGGTTCGGGACGGCGCCCTTGATGACGTTGAGGCGCGTGCCGCGCATGCCCTTCGACGGGATCGACGAGAGGAGGCCCTCCGTGTATGGATGGCGCGGCTGGAGCAGCACCTCCTCGACGGTTCCCTGCTCCACGACCCGGCCGGCGTACATGACCACCACGTCATGGACCATCTCCGCGACGACGCCCAGGTCATGCGTGATCAGCATCAGCGCCGTGCCCGTGTCTTGCTGGATGCGCCTGATGAGCTCCAGGATCTGGGCCTGGATGGTCACGTCGAGTGCCGTCGTGGGCTCATCAGCGATCAGCAGCTTGGGCTCGCACGAAAGCGCCATGGCGATCATCACGCGCTGGCGCATGCCACCAGACATCTCGTGCGGGTACTGCCGCACGCGCCGCTCGGGGAAGTTGATGCCGACCAGGCGCAGCGACTCGATGGCGCGATCCATTGCCTCGCGCTTGCTGACCCGCAGGTGCTGACGGACCGCCTCGGCGATCTGGTTGCCGACGGTGAAGACCGGGTTCAGGCTGGTCATGGGCTCCTGGAAGATCATCGCGATCTCGTTGCCGCGCAGGTGGCGCATCTGCTCCTCCGGCAGCGACAGGATGTCGCGGCCCTCGAAGAGCACCTCGCCGCTGGCAATCTCGGCCGGCGGAATGTCGAGCAGGCGCATGATCGTCAACGCGGTGACGCTCTTGCCACAGCCCGATTCGCCGACGATGCCCAGCGTCTCGCCGCGCTTGATGGAGAAGCTGACCCCGTCGACGGCCCTGACCGTGCCGTCCATGACGTGGAAATAGGTGCGCAGGTCCTGCACGTCGAGCAGCAGGCCCGACTGGTCCTCCGCGGTTGTCGGCTGGGGCAGGGTGGCGGCCATGGCGCGGGACATCTACTCGCGGCTCCTTGGGTCGAGGGCGTCGCGCAGGCCGTCGCCCATGAAGTTGATCGACAGCACCGTCAGGGCGATGGCCATGCCCGGGAAGAAGGCCCACCACCAGTTGCCGAAGCGGATGCCCTCCTGGGCGTTGGCCAGCGCGTTGCCCCAGCTGATCTCTGTGTCGCGGATGCCGAAGCCCAGGAAGCTGACGAACGCCTCGAGCACGATGGCGTTGGCCATCAGCAGCGTCATCGCCACGATCACCGGGCTCAGCGCATTTGGCAGGATGTGGCGGAAGGCGATGCGCAGGTTGCCCACGCCGACGGCGCGCGCGGCGTCGACGAAGTCCGCCTCACGCAGCGACAGGAAGGACGCACGAACGAGCCGCGCGATCAGCGGCCACGATAAGAGCCCAATGATCAGCACCAGCGATAGCACGTCGCCGCGGCCAAAGAAGCGCGCCGCAACAAGGATCACGAACAGGAACGGGATGGCGAAGAAGACATCGACGATGCGCATCAGCACGTTGTCGACCCAGCCGCCGAAGAAGCCCGCGATCGAGCCGACGATGACGCCGACGAAGCCGGCGATGAGCATCGAAAACAGGCCGACGGAGAACGAGATGCGACCGCCGTTGACGACCAGGTTGAAGACGTCGCGGCCTTCGCCGGTGGTGCCGAAGATCGACAGCTCGGTCCGGAACTCGCCGCCCACCAGTCGCTGGACCTCGCCCGGCGGCATGCCACCCGGGCGCATCGAGCCGGGAATGTTCTGGAAGACGTACGGCTGGAAGATCGGAATGACGATGATCACCAGGATCATGAAGACGAAGATCCCGACGCCGACCATTGCCATCCTGTGCCTGCGGAAGCGGCGCGCGGCGAGCTGCCACTGACTGAGCGACTTGAGCGCGACCTCGCTGTCCTGGACTGGCGGCGGCTCGCCCTCGACGAGCATGTCCTCCGCTATCCGGGGCTGGTCCATGCCTTTAGCGCCCATGCCGCCGCCGATCGGCGGCACCGTGCTGTCGCCCGTCGGCAGCTCCTCAGGAGCGTCCCCTTCTCTCCGGTCGTCGGCCACGGCTCAGTACCTGATGCGCGGGTCGGCCCACGCGTAGACCACGTCGGCGACCAGGTTCATGATCACGACCAGCGTGGCGCTGAAGAAGAGCACGCCCATCACTAGGTAATAGTCGCGTGCCTGGATGGCGTCGAAGTAGAGCCGGCCCATGCCCGGCCAGGAGAAAATCGTCTCGGTCACGATGGCGCCGGAGAACAGGAACGCCAGCGCCAGCGCGATGTTGGTGATGATCGGCAGCAGCGCATTGCGGAACGCGTGGCGGAAGATGACCGTTCGCGTGGGCAGGCCCTTGGCCTTCGCCGTGCGCACGTAGTCCTGGCCAAGGACATCGAGCATCGCCGAGCGGACATAGCGCGTGTCGGCGGCCACGCTGACCGCGACGAGGGTGACCACCGGCAGCACCAGGTGGCTGGCGATGTCGCGGATGTACGTCAGCGGATCATCGGCAAAAGCCGCCCAGAATCGTTCCGTGTTGAACGGCGGAGAGGTGCGCGGCGAGACGATGCCCTGAGCGGGGAAGATGCCCAGGTTGACGGCAAAGATGTAGATCAGCATCAGGCCCAGCCAGAAGGTGGGCAGCGAGTAGAAGATGTAGCTCATCAGCGTCACGGTCTGGTCGAACACGGAGTAGCGACGCACCGCGGCTATGACGCCGAGGACGATCGCCAGGCCAACCCAGATCAGGAACGCCGTCAGCATCAGGATGATCGTCGCCGGTAGGCGGTCGACGATCAGGTCAAGGACCGGCGCGTTCGGCGACACGACCATCGAGTTCCCGAAGTCCAGGTGCAGCAGCCCGTTGTCGCCGCCACCCAGGGCGCCCGGCAGAAAGTTGGGCGCGCCGCTCTCAGAGAGGAATGAATCCGCGTTGCAGTTATAGACCCCTGTCCAGCCACCGAAGGTGCGCAGGATGGCGACCGGATCCGGGTTCCGCTGCAGGCACCAGCGGGCGAGGTACGCGTTGACCTGAGCCTCGGTTATTCGCGGGTTCTGGTTGAACTGCGCCTGGGGCCCACCGGGAGCCATCATCATCAGCGTGAAGCTGACGATGGCGATCAAGACCAGTACCGGCAACGCCTGGAAGACTCGTCGGACGATGTAGGAAAGCATCTGACCCTGTCGCTACTCGCCTAGGAAGAACGGAAGGGTATTGCATGTGGGCGCCCGAATGGGCGCCCACATGCACGTTCTGACTTGGAACCCTGGTCAGATCAGGGGATGAAGTACCACTCCCAGACGTTCCAGGTGGGACCGAACGTGCTCGGGTTGGCCTGGAAGCCACCGAGGTGTCGGCTGATACCTGACGTCTCGCCGCGGTAGTACAGCGGGATCTCAGGCTTGAGATCCACCACGGCCTGCTGGACAGCGCCGAGCGAGCCGAGGATGTCTTCCTGAGTGATCGCCTCGAGAGCAGCCTCGAGCTGAGCATTCAGGTCCTCGTTCACGATGCGAGTCCAGTTGCCGTTGTCGCCACCGGGCGGGATGTTGGCTGAGTGGAACAGGCTGTAGTACAGGGCACCCGGGTCGCTCAGCAGGTAAGTGAAGAGCGAAATGTGGTAGTTGCCTCGCGACAGCGCGCACATCTGGGTGTCCGATACGTCGGCGTAATCAGCGAAGACCACGTCGCCGGCGGCGGCCGTCTGGATGTCAGACGGGATACCGACTGCGAGCAGGTACGTGTTGATCTTGCCGAGAGTGGTCAGGCGGGTCGGGTTGCCGGCCGTCGTGCACAGCGTGAGCCGCATGACCTGGCCGTCCTTCTCGCGAGAGCCGCTCTCGCCGATCACCCAGCCGGCCTCGTCGAGCAGCGCGCCAGCGGCGGCCGGATCGAACGGGGCGCACTCGATGCTCGCGTCATACCACCAGGTGCTGGGCGGAGCATTCGAGCAGGCGGGGGTGTAGGGATGACCGGGGAACAGGGTGTTCCACAGGTCTTCCTTGTTGATCGCCATGTGGATGGCGTTGCGGACGTTGACGTCGTCCAGGCCGACCTGCTGTGGGCGCAGGAAGCCCGGCGGATAATCGCGGTCCTCGGTCATGCCGCCACCGTTGTTCAGATCGAGGTGCTCGTACTGCCAGGCAGGGATCAGCTCGGCACGACCGATGTCAGCCGAGACGTCCTTGATGGCGTCGTAGTCGATCTGAGTCATGTTCGAGATCTGGTCGACGTCACCCGACAGGAAGGCGGCAATCATGCCGTTCTTGTCGCCGAAGTACTGGCGGCGGAGGCCTTCCAGCTGCGGGCCTTCGAAGGCGGTGAAGTTCGGGTTGGCCGCGTACTCGATGCTGCTCGAGCTTGCGTCAACGAACATGAACGGACCCGAAGCGGGAACATCAGCCAGCGTCGAGGCCATGGGCATCGAGCCGCCGACCTCCTCGGCCGGGATGTTGGCGAAGTACTGCATCGGGAGCGGCGTGAAGGCCGCCCAGACGAGCCAGCCGGCGTACTTCTGCTGCCACGTGAAGGTTACGGTCAGGCCATCAGCTGAGACCTCATGGCCGGTCACGTAGTAGTCGGAGTCGTCGGGCAGGCGCAGTGCCAGACCGCCGCACAGACCGCAGCCGATGCCGGCTTCGTTCATGGCGACCGCCCAGTCATACGTCTCGACGACGTCGTTGCCGTCAAGCGCCTCGCCGTCAGACCACTGCAGGCCGGGCTTCATCTGCATCGTCAGCGTGAAGCCGCCGTCCTCGGTCTCCTCAGCCACCGGCAAGTCTGCCAGCAGGTAGGGGAAGAACTGGCCCTCGGCATTCATGCCCATCAGAGTCGCCAGCGCGGGCTGCGCGGCCTGCTGGGTCACCCAGGCGTTGCTGAAGTACGGATGGACGGTGAGCGGCGTCTGCCACTCGCCGATGACGACGGTGCCACCCGTGCCCGGCGTCGCGTCGGGGGTAGCGTCGGGCGTCGCGTCAGGGGTAGCGTCAGGGGTAGCGTCAGGCGATGTGCCTGGCGTGGCGTCCGGCGTCGTGCCGGGGGTGCCCGCCGGCGTCGTGCCCGGCGTAGTTGCAGGCGTACCAGGCGGTGTCGTCGTGCATGCAGCGGCCACCAACATGGTGACGAGCAGCAGGACGAGGCTTCGCCGAGTCCGTAGACTCATGGGCGTACTTCCTCCTCTGTGCGATGCGGGGCGGCCAACACAGCCACCCTCCGGATCGCGAGCTCTTTCTCAGCGGACGCGCATCCGTGCGTTGCGCACGAACGTCTCCCACGTCAGCCGAGGGTGCCGGCATTATAGGTCGGCGTAACGTCGGAGTGTCAACCGCAGTTACGGGATCTTAAGCAGCGGTTCAGTCCGGACAAGGCGTCTGGGCGCCCGTCATCGGCCGCCAGCGCAAGTCGGGCTGGCGCGCGGCGGTTGCTTCGTCCAGCCGTCGCACGGGGGCGGTGTGGGGGGCCGAGCGGACCGTCTCGGGGTCGCGCCGGGCCTCATCGGCGATCTCGAGCAGCGCATCGGCGAAGGCATCGAGGGTCTCGAGCGCCTCGGTCTCTGTCGGCTCGACGAGCATGCCCTCGTCGACGATCAGCGGGAAGTAGATGGTGGGCGGATGGAAGCCCTTGTCGATCAGCCGCTTGGCGACGTCAAGCATGCGCACGCCAGTCTGCGCCTTGAGCGAGCGCGCGCTGGCCACGAACTCGTGCTTGCAGACCTGCTCGTAGGGCAGCTCGTACGCCTCACCCACGCGCCGGCGCAGGTAGTTCGCTGCCAGCACGGCATCCTCGCTGACCTCGGCCAGGCCGCTCCCGCCGTGGGCCAGCAGGTACGCATACGCGCGCACGAGCACACCGACGCTGCCCTGATACGAGCGCACGCGACCGATCGACTGGGCCCGCTCGCCCGGCCGCTCGAGGCGGAACGTGCCGTCCTCCTCGCGCGCTACCCGCGGCCCGGGCAGGAACGGCAGCAGCCGCTCGTTGACCGCCACAGGACCCGCGCCCGGCCCGCCCCCACCGTGCGGCGTGGAGAACGTCTTGTGGGTGTTGAAGTGCATCACGTCAAAGCCGGCCTGGCCGGGCCGGAAGCGGCCGAGCACGGCATTCATGTTCGCGCCGTCCATGTAGGCCAGCGCGCCGGCGGCATGGACCGCCTCGAGCAGCGCCTCGATGCGCGTCTCGAACAGTCCCAGCGTCGACGGGTTGGTCAGCATCACCGCCGCCGTCTGCGGCCCGAGCGCGGCGCGCAGCGCGTCCAGATCGACGCCGCCGTCAGCCGCCGAGCGGACGGTCACCGTCCGGAAGCCGGCCATCGACGCCGTCGCCGGGTTCGTGCCGTGGCTCGAGTCGGGCACGATCACCTCGCGCCGCTCGGTGTCCCCGCGAGCGTGGTGATAAGCGCGGATCATCAGGATGCCGGTCAGCTCGCCGTGCGCCCCGGCCGCCGGCTGGAGCGACGCGCCGGCCATGCCGCTGATCTCGGCCAGCCAGCGCTCCAGATCCCACAGCAGCTCGAGCGTGCCCTGGGCCAGCTCATCAGGCGCCAGCGGGTGCAGCGCCGCGAAGCCGGGCAGTCGGGCGGCCCACTCGTTGATCTTGGGGTTGAACTTCATGGTGCACGAGCCGAGCGGGTAGAAGCCGCCGTCAACCGAGTAGTTGAGCTGCGAGAGGTTGACGAAGTGACGGATGACGTCCGGCTCGGACAGCTCGGGCAGGGCCAGCGGCTCGCGCCGCAGGTGTTGCCGCGGCACGCCGGCGAGGGCGTCGGCCGGTGGGTGGGGCACCTTCGGGCTCGCGCGGCCGGGCCGCGAGATCTCGTCGAGCGTGGGCTGGAGGTTCGGCCCGACGGCGAGGCGCGGACCCAGGTCCGCGCCGCGCTGCTGCACCTCGTCAGGGACGCTGGTGACCGGCGCGGCGGGCCCGACGGCGGTCATGCCAGCACCTCGCCCAGCGCGCCGCGCAGGCGCTCGATGTCTGCCGCCGTCGTCATCTCGGTGGCGCAGACGAGCAGCGCGTCGCGCAACGTCGCGTCGTCGGGATACCAGCGCGCCAGCGGCAGGCCAGCCAGGATGTCGCGCTCGAGCAGGCGGGCGTGGACCGCCTCCGCGTCCGGCACGAGGACGGCGAACTCGTTGAGGTAGGGCGCCGAGTGGATGCGTGCCAGGCCGGCACCGGCCAGCGCCGTCTCGAGCTCGCGCGCTCGGGCCGCGCCAAGGGCTGCCACGTCGTGCAGGCCATGTGGTCCGAGGCTGGCCAGGTAGACCGTCGCCGCGAGCGCGCACAGCGCCTGGTTGGTGCAGATGTTGCTCGCCGCCTTGTCGCGCCGGATGTCCTGCTCGCGCGCGCGAAGCGTCATCACGTACGCCCGCTTGCCGTCAACGTCGCTCGTGCGACCGACTAACCGCCCGGGCACCTGGCGCACGAGGTCCGATCGAGCCGCCAGCAGGCCAAGGTACGGTCCGCCGTACTGGAGGCCGATGCCCAGCGGCTGGCCCTCTCCGACCGCGATGTCAGCGCCGTACTCAGCGGGCGGGGCGAGGACGGCCAGCGACACGGGCTCGACGACGGCGGCAAAGAGAGCACCGGCCGCGTGGGCGAGGCCGGCCGCCTCGGCCATCGGCTCGAGCAGGCCGAAGGCATTGGGCTGGCCGATCAGCACCCCCGCCGCGGGTCGGGCCTCGTCAGCCAGCTCGCGCTCCAGCGACTCGAGGTCAGTCGTGCCGTCGGCGGCGGTAGGCAGCTCCTCGAGGGTCATGTCGCCGCCGGCGAAGTAGGTCTGGGCGGTGTCGATGAAATGGCGATGGACCGCTCGGCTGACCAGCACCCGCGAGCGGCGCGTGGCGCGGACGGTCATCAGCGCTGCCTCGGCCATCGCCGCCGCGCCGTCGTAGTGCGAGGCAGAGACGACGTCCAGGCCGGTCAGCTGGGCAATCAGCGACTGGAACTCGTAGATCGTCTGGAGCGTGCCCTGGCTGATCTCCGGCTGGTAAGGCGTGTAGGCGGTGTAGAACTCGCCGCGGCTGAGGACGGCGTCGACCGCCGCCGGGATGTGGTGGCGGTACGCGCCGGCGCCGAGGAAGCTGACCAGATCGACCCGATTGCGGGCGGCCAGTCCTTCGAGGCGCTGGGCCAGCTCGAGCTCGGCCATTGGCGGAGGCAGGTCAAGGCCGCGAGCGCGGACGGCCGGCGGGATATCGTCGAAAAGCGCCTCGACGCTGTCGATGCCAAGGGCCTCGAGCATCCGGCCGCGGTCGGCCGGCGTGTGCGGCGAATAAGCCATCGTCAGCCGGCTTCGACCAGCCGGCGGTAGTCGGCGGCGGACTGGAGCTCGCCGGCCTGGGCGGCGTCAGCCAGCCGGATACGGACCATCCAGCCATCGCCGTACGGATCGTCGTTGACCAGCTCCGGGTGCTCGGCCAAGCGCTCGTTGACGGCTAAGACCTCGCCGCCGAGCGGGATGAACAGGTCGCTCGCCGTCTTGACAGATTCGATGACCCCGAAGGACTGCCGCTTCTCCAGCTGGCGACCGACGTCGGGCAGCTCCACGAAGACGACGTCGCCCAGCTCGCCTGCGGCATAGGCGGTGATGCCGACCACGCCCTCGTCGCCCTCGACGCGCAGCCACTCGTGATCCTCGGTGTAGCGCAGGCCCTCCGGTATCTCGACGCTCATGCCGCTCCTCGCTTGTAGAAGGGCAGCGCGACGACCTCGGCCTCGGCGCGCGCCTGCCTGATGGCAACCTCGACCATGGTACCGACCTCCGCCTCAGCCGGCGGCAGGTAGGCCATCGCGATCGGCAGGCCCAGCGTGGGCGATGGCGCGCCGCTGGTCACGACCCCGATGGGCTCCTCCTCGCCTGGGCGGTGGACGGGGGATCCGTGGCGGGCGACGGCACGTCCGACGAGGCGCAGGCCGACCAGCCGGCGCGACGGACCCGCAGCGGCGACGCGCCCGAGCGCCTCGCGGCCCACGAAGTCGGTGGCCTTGTCCAGCTTGACCACCCTGCCCAGGCCGGCATCGAAGGGCGTCGTGTCGCGATCGAGCTCGTTGCCGTAGAGCGGCATGCCCGCCTCCAGGCGCAGCGTGTCGCGCGCTCCCAGCCCGGCCGGCACCAGGCCCTCCCCTGCCCCCTCGTCGAGCAGCGCCTGCCAGACGGGCGGGCCGTCGTCCCAGGCAACGAACAGCTCGAAGCCGTCCTCGCCGGTATAACCCGTCCGCGCGACCAGGGCCGGCACGCCGCAGGCGTGGTCCTCGGCGATGGCGTAGTAGCGCAGGCCGGCCAGGTCGATGTCAGTCAGCCGGGCCAGGATCCCGGCCGCGAGCGGGCCTTGGACGGCGACCAGCGACGTGCGCAGCGAGGCATCGTCAAGCCCAGCGTCATAGCCGGCCAGCCGCTCCTCGAGCGCCTGCGCCACGGTCTCGCGGTTCGACGCGTTGGGCACGACCAGGAAGCGCTCCCCGGCCAGCCGGTAGACGATCAGGTCGTCGATGATCCCGCCGTCCTGCGCGCAGAGCATCGAGTAGTGCGCCCGACCCTGGGCGAGGCGCGGCGGATCGGTCACCAGCGCGGCGGCCAGGCCCTCGCCGGCGCCGGAGCCTACGACCCACAGCTCGCCCATGTGCGACAGGTCGAACAGGCCGGCCCGCTGGCGGACCGCGCGGTGCTCGTCGAGGATGCCGCTCGGGTACTGGACGGGCATCTCCCAGCCGGAGAAGTCGATCAGCCGCGCGCCGGCTGCCCGATGGACGTCGATCAGCGCCGTCTGGCGCATCAGCCCGCCTGCTCGGTGAGCGGCAGCGCCTCTTCCAGGATGTCGCGCTCGGTCGGGTAGCTCATCAGCGTCCGCGCCTCCTCGACGGGCACCCAGCGCACCTCGTCGAACTCGTGGTCGTGGCGGGCGATGTCACCGCCGGTGGCCTCCATGAGGAAGTAGTGCACGGTCTTGTGCACGCGCGTGCCGCGCTGCATGAAGAAGTACTCGATCGGCCCGACGGGCTGGACGATGCGGACGTCCAGGCCGGTCTCCTCGTGGACCTCACGCAGTGCCGTCTGCTCGACCGATTCGTCGCCTGCCGGCGTGCCCTTCGGCAATGACCAGGCCGCGCTGCGATCCTCGCGCCGACGCCGGCCGAGGACGAGCTCCAGCCCTGCTGCAGCCCGGCGCAGGACGATCCCCCCGCAGGAGACTGCGCGCGCTGTGCGCGGCGATCTGCGCCGGTTCTTCAGGCGCGCCACGGGGCAGCGCTGCGCGGCCGCGCCTGGCGCAACGACCCCACCACCTGGCCACTCCAGCGGACACCGACCGGGCCGCTGGCCAGGCCGTGACGGGCAAGAGCCCCCGCCCCGCGAGGGGCAGGTGTCGCGCAGCTCCGGGCGGCACGGCGCAGCTCGTCCAGAGGTCGTCGGCGGGCCTCAGGCTTCGTTGCCGCGGCAGGCGCGAAGAGACGCCGCCCAAGGCCCAGCCGCGGCTGTGTGCGGCTGATGGGCGGGGCGGCGTAGCGGGCTCGCGGGCGGCCGGCGCGGATGGCGGCCAGGCTGTGCTGCATGGCCTCGAATGGTAGCGGCTCGGCCGGCCTTTGCAATCAGCCTGCGGCGTCGAGCAGGCGGCGTATCTCAGCCGCCCGGTCAGCTGACAGCTCGCCGCGCCGCTCTGCCACGGCAAGCTCGCGCCGCGCCACGGCGACGTAGAGCGGCAGTGCCGCCGGCGCGGACGCGCGCAGCACGCCGAGGTGGCCGGCGATCGTGCCTGCGTCACCGCGCAGGAAGGGGCCCGTCAGTGCGCCGTCCACGCCCAGACGCTCGGCGTTGGCCAGCGCCTGCCGAGCGAGCGGCAGGTAGACGGCCAAAGCGGCGCGCTCGTCCAGGCCGGCCGCGCGGGCGACCTCGACGATCGTGTCCAGCAGCCCGATAAGCCCACCGGCGGCGAGCATCGCCGCGGCGTGGTAGGCCGGCTTGCCGGCCGCTGGCAGGAGCACCGGCCGGCCACCCACGGCCTCGGCCAGCTCGGCCAGCAACGGCAGAAGTGATTCGTCGCCATCGAGCGCGATGGTCGCGCCGTGCAGGTCGGCCAGCGCCTGCTCGACATCGGTGAAAGCGACCAATGGATGGAAGCTGCCCAGCGACGTGCCCGCCGCCTG
The DNA here is from genome assembly GCA_035553915.1 of Candidatus Limnocylindrales bacterium. Classification (GTDB taxonomy): domain Bacteria; phylum Chloroflexota; class Limnocylindria; order Limnocylindrales; family CSP1-4; genus JALYGJ01. Next base: position 17,235 of record DATMJK010000057.1, read on the forward strand.
GGCCGGCGCGAGCACCGACGCCGGCAGAGCGCCGCTCGTGTGGACCAGTGCCTGGCCGCTGTACAGCAGCAGCCCGCCGGCGATCTGGGCGACCGCGTCGTCCGGCACGGTCAGGAAGATCAGCTCCGCGTCGTCGGTCAGCGCCTGCGGCTCGCTGAAGCCGCGCGCGCCGGGAACCAGCCCCTGGAAGCGAGCGCGCCGCGCGTCGTCGCGCGATGCTACTGCGCTGACCGTCCAGCCGGCACGGCTGAAGGCCGTCGCCAGCGTCGTGCCCACGCGCCCGGCACCGACGAAGCCGAGTCTTGGCCGGCCCGCCTCGTCGCCGTGGCCGTGCTCGTGGCTGTGACCGGGCGCTCCCTCGACCTCGTGCATCGTCCGATCATTGTGGCCCGCGAGCCGGCCAGCCGTCGCCCGGTCGCGGCGTATACTCGAAGCCACCAAGTCGCGACCCGAGGCGGGCACCCCCGTCAGGCGCCGCTCAGCACCGCGCCGTCAGGGCGCGAGCGAGGAGGCCCGACGAAGATGAACCGCTCTGCTGGCGAGACCCGCCCCCTGCCCGACCCGTTCTCGGCACGCGCCCTGCTGGCCGTCGGCGACCGGCGGCTGGCCTACTACCGACTCGATCGGCTGGACACGCAGCTCGACCTGGGGCGCATGCCGATGACCGTCAAGGTGCTCCTGGAGAACGTGCTCCGCCATGCCGGCCGCGGCGTCGTCGGCGAGCAGGAGGCTCGGTCACTGGCCGCCTGGCAGCCCGGCAATGCGGCTGAGGCAGAGGTGCCGTTCATGCCCGCCCGCGTCCTGCTGCAGGACTTCACCGGCGTGCCGGCGGTGGTCGATCTGGCAGCAATGCGCGACGCGATGGCCGACCTGGGCGGCGACCCGGCGCTGATCAACCCGCTCGTGCCCGCCGACCTCGTCATCGACCACTCGGTTCAGGTCGATCGCTATGCGGTACCGGAGGCGTACGCCTACAACGTTGACCGCGAGTACGAGCGCAACGGCGAGCGCTACGAGCTGCTGCGCTGGGCGCAGACCGCGTTTGCCGGGCTGCGCGTCGTGCCGCCCGGCACGGGCATCGTCCACCAGGTCAACCTCGAGTACCTGGCGCAGGTGGTCGTCGCGCGCGAGGATGCCGACGGCGGCCTGGCCGCTTTCCCCGACACGCTGGTCGGGACCGATTCGCACACCACCATGGTCAACGCCCTGGGCGTGCTGGGCTACGGCGTCGGCGGCATCGAGGCCGAGGCCGTGCTGCTCGGCCAACCGCTCTACCAGCCGCTGCCACGCGTCGTGGGCGTGCGCCTGCACGGCGAGCTGCCCAGCGGCTCGACCGCTACCGACCTCGTGCTGGTGATCAGCAACATGTTGCGCAGCCACGGGGTGGTGGGCCGTTTCGTCGAGTTCGCCGGCGACGGGCTCGGCTCGCTGGCGCTGGCCGACCGGGCGACGATCGCCAACATGTCGCCCGAGTACGGCGCCACGGCCGCGCTGTTCCCGATCGACGACGAGACGCTGGCCTACCTGCGCCTGACCGGCCGGGCGGAAGACCAGGTCAGGCTCGTCGAGGCGTACGCCAAGGAGAATGCGCTGTGGCGCGAGCAGGGCGCAGGCCCTGACTTTGACGAAGCGCTCGAGCTCGACCTCTCGACCATCGAGCCCACGCTCGCGGGTCCGCGCCGGCCGCAGGACAAGGTGAGCCTGGCCGGACTCGCCGAGAGCCTGCACTCGACCTTCCCGCGCTCGGCCGAGGAGCGGTCGGCGGTGCGCGTCGAGGCACGCGGCGGGACGGCCGAGATCAGCCACGGCTCGGTGGTCATCGCCGCCATCACGTCGTGCACCAACACGTCGAACCCGTCGGTCATGATCGGCGCCGGGCTGCTCGCGCGGAATGCCCTCGAGCGCGGCTTGTCGGTCGGCCCGACAGTCAAGACCAGCCTCGCTCCGGGATCACGGGCAGTGACCGAGTACTACGAGCGGGCCGGGCTGATGGAGCCGCTCGAGCGCCTCGGTTTCGGGGTCGTGGGCTACGGCTGCACGACCTGCATCGGCAACTCCGGTCCGCTCGACGAGCCGGTGGCACAGGCGGTCGAGGAGAACGAGCTGGTCGTCGCGGCCGTGCTGTCCGGCAACCGTAACTTCGAGGGCCGCATCCATCCGCTGGCGCGAGCCAGCTACCTCGCCTCCCCGCCGCTGGTCGTCGCCTTCGCCCTCGCTGGCCGGGTCGACATCGACCTGACTGTTGAGCCGCTGGGCACCGGCTCGGATGGCCGGCCCGTCTTCCTGGCTGACATCTGGCCCTCAGCCGAGGAGATCCGCCAGACGGTCACCGAGGCGGTCTCGCCAGACATCTTCCGGCGCATCTATGCCGCGGTCTTCGACGGCGACGAGCGCTGGCGCGGCCTGCCCGTGCCGGTCGGCACCAGCCGCTACGCGTGGGACAGCGGCTCGACCTATGTCGCGCGGCCACCCTTCTTCGACGGCCTGACCGCCGAGCCTGCGCCGCCGCGCGACATCAGCGGCGCCCGCGCCCTGGCCGTGCTCGGCGACTCGGTCACGACCGACCACATCTCGCCCGCCGGCTCGATCCCGGCCTGGGCGCCGGCCGGCCAGTGGCTGCAGGAGCACGGCGTGTCACCGCTGCAGTTCAACTCGTACGGCGCTCGGCGCGGCCATCACGAGGTCATGATGCGCGGCACCTTCGGCAACATCCGGCTGCGCAATGCGCTGGTCGAGCGGGAG
>DATMJK010000058.1:0-5232 GCA_035553915.1 Candidatus Limnocylindrales bacterium
CCCTACCCCCACCCCAAGCCCGGCGCCTACGCCGGGGTCCACGCCGGCCGGAACGCCGCGCGAGGACGACTGATCAGGCACCAACCAAGGCACCAAGCAGCAAGGAGGTCCAGCAATGGCCCAGCAACAGGCAAATGGCGCTGACAATGGCGCCGAGGACGCCCGTGACGCGGCGATGAACGCCGTCTCCGAGGCCCAGGAGCGCCTCCGATCGGGCGCCAACCAGGTCGCGGAGCGGCTGCCCGAGGCAATCGCCGGGGCGCAGGTCGCGGCACATGACGCGCAGGTGGCGCTCGACGGCATGTCCGACGAGGCGCTCGTGGCGGGTACCAGCTTCTCGGTCGGGCTCGCCGTGGGCCTCTTCTTCGGCGGCGTGAACCGGCTGCTCATCCTGCTCGCGCTGCTCCCCGGCGCCGCGATGGCGGCGACGCTCGCAGGCCGGCGGCAGGCTGCCGGAGCAACCGGCGGCTCCAGTGGGCGCCGGCGGACGGAGCGCCAGTCAGCCAACGGCTGACATCCGCGCGACACAGGCAAGGAGGCGGGCCTCACGGCCCGCCTCCTTTTCATTGCGCGTCGGCGAGCCGCTCCCGCGGCCCGCGCAGGCTAGGCCGAAGCAGGCTCCGCCTTGGGCTCCTTGGGCTCCTTGGGCTGCTTTGGCTCAGAGCTCGAGCTTGCGTTGGGATCGCTCAGGTTGCCCTCCGTGTCGAGGACGTAGCCGATGCCCTGGAAGGTCTTGATCGGGCCCGGCTCGCCCGGAGCGGCGCCGAGCTTGCGCCGGACGCGGCTGATCCAGACGCGCAGGTACTGCAGGTCGTCGCGGTACTCCGGGCCCCAGACCTTGGTCAGCAGCTCGGTATGGAGCACGACCTTGCCTGCGTTCGCGGCCAGGTGCTGGAGCAACAGCCACTCCGTGCGGCTGAGGGACACGAGATCCCCGCCCTTGGTCAGCAGCCGGCGCTCGAGGTCGATCTCGATGTCGTCGAAGGCGACGATGCCCGCACCCGGCGCGACGCCGCTGGCGCGGCGCAGCACGGCACGCACGCGCGCAGCCAGCTCGTCGGGATGGAAGGGCTTGGCGATGTAGTCGTCTGCGCCCAGGTCGAGGCCCTTGGCCTTGTCGCTGGTCGAGCCCTTGGCGGTCAGCAGGATGACCGGCACGGGACGCCACTCGCGAAGCTGGCGCATGACCTCGATGCCGTCGAGATCGGGCATGACGATGTCGAGCAGGACGATGTCCGGGCGGACCTCGTCCGCCTTCTTGAGAGCTTCCTCGCCGCCGCCGGCCGTGACGACGCGGAACCCCTCGTCGTGCAGCGTCAGCGCGACGAGCTTCGTGATCCGCGGCTCGTCGTCGGCAACGAGAACCAAGGGTTGGCTGTTCATGAATCCTCCTGTAAGTCCCCGACCTCCACTCTAACCCCGTGGGGTAATGGCCCAGGCTGCAATACTCATTACACCGGCCTAACAAGCCGCCCGAAGAGGCTCGATTGCGGGCGATTCCCCTCTCGCCTCAGAGCTTCCGCACTGTATCGTCCCGCCCGATGAGGAGCGACGCCTTCCGGTGGTTCGGACGCGGGGTCGGGCTGGCCGTGGGGATTGGGCTGGTGGCGCTCATCGCGCTCGGCCTGGCGATGTCCGTCCGGGTGCTGGTGCTGGTCTTCATCGCGATCCTCTTCGCCTCGGCGCTGGACCCGCTGGTCGAGCGGCTGCGCGCCCGGCTGCCGCTGCGCCGCGGGCTGACCGTCTTGCTCGTCTATGCCGTCTTCTTCGTGGCCGTGCTCAGCCTGGCGCTGCTTGTCATCCCTGGCGCGGTCGCGCAGTTCGGCGACATCGGCCGCCAGCTGGGGCCGCTGCTGGCGGACGCCCGGCAGTGGGCCGCGACGATCGAGCCACGGGCGCTGTCGACCAGCCTGACCGCGCTCATCAACGCGCTGCAGCAGACGCTCGTGCCGCGCGGCCCGGCCGAGCCCGACCCGGAAGACGTGATCGCCCTTGGCCTGACGGTGGCCGACATGGCCATCTCGACAGCGGCCGTGCTGGCCATGGTCTACTTCTGGCTAACAGGCCGGGCGCGCATCCAGCGTTTCGCGCTGGCCCTGCTGCCGGAGCACCGCCGCGCAGGCACGCGCGAGGCGTGGAACGAGATCGAGCTGCGGCTGGGTGCCTGGATGCGCGCCCAGCTCATCCTGATGGCGACGATCGGGGTCATGACCGGCATCGCCTATGCCGTCATCGGGCTGGAGGGCGCCGTCTTCTTGGCGCTCGTCGCCGCCCTTGCCGAGGCAATCCCGCTGGTCGGTCCGGCGCTCGGCGCCATCCCGGCGCTGGTCGTTGCCGCGATGACCGGCCAGATCGAGACGGTGATCATCGTGGCCGTCGCCTACGCCGCCATCCAGACGCTCGAGAGCAACGTGCTCGTGCCGCTGGTGATGAAGAACACCGTTGGCGTGCCACCCTTCCTGGTCGTCGCCGGCATCCTCGCCGGCGCCGCGATCGGCGGCATCGTCGGCGCGCTGGTGGCCGTGCCCCTGACGGCCGCCGTGATCGTCGTCCTCGAGCGCGCCCAGGCGCGCAACACGACGGTGCTGCTCGAGCCACAGGGCATCGATGAGCCCGGGCCTTTCGAGTCCCAGAACCCGGGCGTCGCCGAGCAGCTGGCCAAGGAAGGCTGAGCCCGAGCCAAGCGGGCGGGCGCAGGCGACGCCAGCCCGGCCGCCCGGAGTTTCCGCCATCTGTTCGGCCAGTCGCCATTACGCGGGCTGAAGCACGGTTCCGGACAGCGTCGCGGTCGCTGGCGGCACCGGCTCACGCTCAGCGCGGCCCTCACCGGATCGTCGGCCTGCCGCGCAAGGTGCATAGCGTCGATGGGCTGCCCAAATGTCAGGAAGTCGCGGCCCTCACTGCCGAAGCCGACCGCCGCGCCACGACCACCGAGTCCGGTGCCAGCCGCAGGGCATCGCCATCCACGCGCGCTGACGCGCTCGAGGCCAGCAGCAGCTCGGCGCCCTGTATGCCGGGGACCGGCAGGCGGGCCTCGTGCGAGCCAACGTTGAGCGCCACCAGGATCGAGCCGCGGCTGAACCAAAGCCAGCCGGCATCCTCGTCGAAGGCGACGTCCACGCTCTCCAGGTCGTAGCCGGCGAGGTCCGCCTCCGCCTGTCGCAGCGCGACGAGGCGGCGGTGCCAGTCGAGCATCTGGGCGTGCTCGGGCTGGTCGCGCTCAGCCCAGCGCAATCGCGAGCGCTCGAAGGTTGCCCGGTCCTGCGGATCAGGCACCTGCTCGGGCTGCCAGCCGAACGAACCGAACTCCTGTCGCCGACCCTCGCTGACCGCCCGCCCGAGCTCAAGATCGGGATGATCGGTGAAGTACTGGAATGGCGTCGAGGCGGCCCACTCCTCGCCCTGGAAGAGCATCGGCACGAATGGCGCGAGCAGCACCACCGCCGCGCCGACCTTCAGGCGACCGTGGCTCATAAGCGCTGCGCTCCGCTCGCCCTGTGCCCGGTTGCCCACCTGGTCGTGGTTCTGCAGGTAGCCAAGGAAGCGATGGCCGGGGACGCCATCTGCCGGACGGCCGTGTCGCCGATGGCGGAAGCCCGCGTACTGCCCGCGGTAGCGGTAGGCATGGCGCAGCGTCTGGGCAAGATCGTCGAGCGCGCCGAAGTCCGCGTAGTAGCCGTCGCGCTCGCCGGTCAGCAGCGAGTGCAGGGCATGGTGGAAGTCGTCGCTCCACTGGGCGTCCATGCCGTAGCCACCGATCTCCGGCCGCCGGACGATGCGCGGGTCGTTGAGGTCGCTCTCCGCGATCAGCACCTTGTGCCGGCCGGTGGCCGCCTCCAGGACGTCGACCTCGGCCGCCAGCTCCTCCAGCAGGTGGAGGGCCGAGGTGTCGACGATGGCGTGGACCGCATCGAGCCGCAGGCCGTCGAAGCGGTAGTCGCGCAGCCACATCAGCGCGTTGTCGACGAAGAAGCGGCGCACCTCGTCGCTGCCCGGCCCGTCGAGGTTGACCGCCTCGCCCCAGGGCGTGCTGTAGCGGTCGGCGAAGTACGGCCCGTACGCGCCTAGGTAGTTGCCCGCCGGACCGAGGTGGTTGTAGACCACGTCCAGGATCACGGCCAGGCCACGAGCATGGCACGCGTCTACCAGCCGGCCGAGACCGTGCGGCCCTCCATACGCGTGGTGCGGCGCGTAGAGGTCGACGCCGTCGTATCCCCAGCCGCGCTGACCCGGGAACTCCGCTACCGGCAACAGCTCGACGTGGGTCACGCCCAGCTCGACCAGATGGCCCAGCCGGTCGATCGCGCCCTCGAACGTGCCGGCCTCGCTGAACGTGCCGACGTGCATCTCGTAGACCAGCCCAGCGGCGAGCGGCGGCGGCTGCCAGCCCGCGTCGCGCCACTCGAATCCGGACGGGTCGAGCGTGCGGGACGGACCGTGCACGCCCTGCGGCTGCCAGGGCGAGCGGGGATCGGGCAGCGGATCGGCGCCGTCGAGGCTGAAGCGATAGTCCGAGCCCGGCCTGACGTCCTCTTCGGCCAGCCACCAGCCGCCACCGGCCTCGTGCATGGCCAGCCCTCGATCCGTCAGCACTGCCTCCACCCGCTCAGCGGCAGGCGCCCAGACGGGCAGCCTCCGCGGGTCCAGCAGCCGTCGGTCGACGAGGCTCATCCGAGCGGCTCAGGCATCAGCAGCGCCACCGGATAGGCGGCCAGCAGCCGCTGGAGCGGGACCTCGCCACCCGCGTGGACCTCGCCGCTGAGCTCGTCGCGCCAGCGGCCCTGCGCGAGACGCAGCGTGGTATTCGCCCACATCCCGCCGCGGCCGATGACGAGCCGCTGCCCCACCGTGACCGCCTCGCCGCCACGGGCGAAGGCGACCACGTGTGCCGCCTTGTCGCCCGCCGCGGACAGGCCGTGGTACGTGCTCGCCGGCCCGAAGAGCTCCGACCGCCGGGCGCGCAGCGCCAGCACGCGCTGGATGAGCCAGAGCTTGGCCAGGCCGGACTCCATGCCGGCGAGCGCCTGCTCGGCGGTCGCCGAGCGTGCCTGTTCGAGCATCCGCCGCCGTGCCTGGTAGTCCACCGGCCGGCGGTTGTCCGGGTCGACGAGCGACAGATCCCATAGCTCCGTGCCCTGGTAGATGTCTGGCACGCCCGGCGCGGTCAGCTTGATCAGCGTCTGGCTGAGCGATGAGACGCGCGCCGCCGGCAGCAGCCGCTCGAGGAAGCTC
>DATMJK010000059.1:0-72549 GCA_035553915.1 Candidatus Limnocylindrales bacterium
TGCCTTGGCGCCTCGAGCCTGCAGACGATGGGCTCCGGCCGCTGGGGCACCGCCGCCCAGCTCGCCGCACAGCTCGGCAGCGGCCCGACCAATGGCGCCGTCGCCGCCATCCAAGCTCGACGCCTGCTGGAGGAGGGGAACCTCGCAGCCGCGAGAGCCAGTCTTGACTCCGTCGATATGTCAGCGTTGGATGCGACGGTAAGAGCGGTGGTCCGTCAGACGCGACTCACGCTCGGCTGGAGGGCTGCCGACCGCTCCTTGCTAATAGAGTCCGTCGCGGAAGTCCTGGCAGACCCCCAAACGCCAGACTTGCTGCGCGACATCGCGCGGGTCCACCAAGACTCGATCCATGGGTCTGCCGGCGCGGTCAGTCTGATCGAGGTCGGTTTACGCCTCCGACAGATGGCGGACGCACAGTCCGCTGCCGGGTACTCCTTCTATGCGGCAGTGAGTCTGCACAATGCCGCGTTCGCAGAATTCCAGGCTGGGCGTCTCACGGAAGCGCTGCAACTTGCTCACCGGGCGGCTGAAGGGTTCGAGACGACCGGCTCGGCTGAGATCCGATCTACGCACGCGGTCTTGGCGGCGATCCTTTTTGAGCTGTCACGACCCGATGAGGCCGACGAGCATATCAACAAGGCTTTGGCCAGCGGCGGAACAAACACAGACGTGCCCGCCTTGTTGTCGTACACGTTGGCACTCGCAGGTAGCCGCGGGCGAGCCATGAAACTCCTCAGCACGGCCGAAATGCTTGACTTCGAGGGCCACACGGACGTCGGTGGCAAGGCCACTCTCGAGCTGGCTCGAGCGGCAATGTCGTTGCCCAGCGCGCCGGATGAGGCTTTGGCTGCGCTGGACAGATCTCCGGAGGGATTTCCGCTGGAATTTGGCATCTCGGACCGCGCAGCCGTGCTGCGGGGCCTCGCGCTCGTTACGGCTGGCAGACGTGCGCAGGCGATGGAATTCACCAAGGAGGCGCTAGCAACTGCCCGTCGCCGCGCCAGCCGCCTCAGCGAGGTACGCCTCAACTTGCTGCGTACACTCCTGACGGACGATGTCGACGCACTGAAGAGCGCGATCGACGATGTCGCAAGTGTCTCAGGCTTGGGGCTTGCGGAGCTAGCCGACGCCCTCGGCCCGTCGCTGTCCGTGATGGCCCCTGTCCCTCTGCCCGTTCTGGAGTCGGTTCAGCGATGGCCACACCGGTGGCTACCGGTACTGAGGAGGCAACTGGCATCGGGAAACACGCCTCGCGCCCACGCTGCTGCGTCCATTCTCGATTCGTACGGCGCGGCCGAGGACATCGGAAGATTGCGCGCCTTCGAGAAGACGTATCGCCGGCGCGGCACGCCATCCGGACTAGGAAAGAACCTCGCGCGTCGAGTAAGTCCACGGCTTGAGATACGCGATCTCGGCCAAGTGGAACTGGTTATTGGAACTCGAACGGTGCAGCTGGGCAGCACACGCAGGAAGCCCTCAGCTCTGCTGATGTACCTCGTGACGCGCCCGAACCACACCGCGACGCGGGAGCAGATCGTTGACGATCTTTGGCCCGACGGCGACATCACATCTGGCCTTAACAGCCTCAATCAGTCTCTCTACTTCCTGCGGCGGGAGATCGATCCGTGGTACGAGGACGACATTTCGGCGGAGTACATCACCTATCAAGCGGAACTCGTTGCGTTCGACCAGTCGCTGGTCCGCATCGCCAGCGTCGAGTTCGTCCAGCGCAGTCGCGAACTGTTGGCAAGGGACTACCTTGCCGGCGAGGCCGCAGCACTGGTGGACAGCTACGGTGGCCCATTCTCTCCTGAGTTTGAGTACGAGGAGTGGGCGATTGCCTGGAGGACGCGGGTGCACGGGGCATATCTGCATGCCGCTCGCAGCGCAATCGTGAGACTCGCGAACCGGTTCGACTACCGTTCGGCTACCGACCTCGCCCTCCGGGTCCTCGCGGTAGACCCCGCGGCCCTCGATGTCGAGCGGGACTTGGTCTGGCTGTACTGGAGGCTTGGTGCGAAGTCTGCAGCCGAAGCGCAGTACCGGCACCTTCGGGCTCAAGAGTCAGCCGACGATGTCGCGACAGATCCGCTGTCTGAGCTGGTGGCAGCACGACAGCTGACCTAGGTGCATACGCAGGTCTGCGTATAGCAGTCTCAAGCTGCTCGTCCGTACCGTTCGCGTTGGGCCTAGGACGAAAGTACGGGCTCAGGCAGGCGACGTGCACTGGCCGGCATTGCACGAGGACTGCCATAGCAGCAGGGAGATGGGCACCATGGGCACCAAGGCTTGGTAGCGGAATGTCTAGAGCTATCCAGCTGATCAAGGTGATGACCTTGATGCTGGGGATCGCCGCGGCAGGGGGCGCGTCGGTCCGGCCGTTCTAGGCAGATAGTAGTACTTAGTTACCGATGGAGGCGCCCATGTGGCGCCTCCATACTGCATCTGTGACCACGAACCACCGCCAGCAGGCGAGCGAGTTCTCAGCAAGGCGCGTTGGCCCCGTCATCGTGGCGATGGTCGGGGCGGCTGCGACGCTCAGCCTGATTGCGATCGGTACAAGCCCGCTGCGCGCAGACATTGGCGGGCCCGTCGGTCTGCTGTTTTGGATTGCCGTCGTCGCGGTTTCGGCCGCTGCGCCCGTGCGGATGCCTGGCGGAACCTTGGTGAACGTCACGAGCGCGCCTGTGATCGCAGTCGCCGTGCTTGGCGGCCCAGGCGCCGCCGCCATTGTGGCATTGGTGGGTACGACAGAATGGCGGGAGATCCGGGGCTTTCTGACCAGAGGACGCCACGGACCCCCTTGGTACGGAACCCTATACAACCACTCTGCGGTGGCGGTGCCAGCGATCCTGGCGGCCTTCTTGTATCAGGCCATCGCCGGGGCCCACTTCGGACCTGGGGCTGAGGTTATGGCCGTGGCTCTCGTTGCGGGCTTCGTGCATGTTGGACTGAACAGCGCAGCGACTGCCATGGCCATCGGGATTCGCGAGGGACGGTCGGGGTGGAGCATCCTGCTGGCGGACGCCCGACAGGTTGGCACCGGCCTGCTGGGACTTGCCCCGCTTGGATGGCTGCTTGCGGTCGTCTACGTCATGGTCGGTGCGGTTGGCTTGCTCCCGGTGGCCGCGGCCCTCTATTCGACTCGACGTGCGTATCAGAAGGTCGTCGAGATCCGGGACATGTTCACGCAGACGGTGAAGAGTTTGGCGTCGGCGGTGGATGCGAAGGATCCCTTCACGGCCGGGCATAGCGTGCGCGTGCAGGTGATTGCCAAGGACGTCGGACGGGAGATGGGCTGCAGCGAGGACGAGCTCGAGGCGCTCGAGTGGGGCGGCCTGCTGCACGACATTGGCAAGATCGGCATCCCCGACGCGATCCTGCTCAAGCAGGGCGCACTGACACGGCACGAGCGGATCGTGATGAACGGCCACCCGGTCAAGGGCGAGGAGATCATCCGCCCCGTGGCGAAGCTGGCCCCGGAGCTGCCGATCATCCGGCATCATCACGAGTGGTACAACGGCTCAGGCTACCCCGACCACCTGGTCGGCGAGGAGATCCCTAAGCTGGCCCGGATCATGCACGTCGCCGACGCGTTCGAGGCGATGACTGCTGCCCGTCCGTACCGCATGACCCCGCTGACCGAGGAACAGGCGCTCGGCGAGCTTCACAAGTACACCGGCATCCAGTTCGACCCTAAGGTCGTAGCAGCCTTCGTCCGCGTGCTCGACCGTCGACCGTCGTGGGCCACACCGACCGCCCCGCCGCCGCTGCCCGGTCGACGGATCCCGCAGCTCGGTGAGACGGAGGCCCAGGCCGCCTGACTCAGAGTCGCCGCGCTCACAGCCGGGGGAGGCGTTACCTTCGCGGGGTGAAGGCCGAGGGGTCCAGCCACAAGCTCGTCAGATGATCATCCCCGGACTCCTGCTCGGGCTGCTCATCGGGCTGTTACTGGGCGGCCGACCGGGGCGCCTGGCTGACGTACGGCTGCGCTGGGTCGGCCTGATCCTGCTGGCACTGCTGCTTCGCTGGGGCACGCAGGCGGCTATCTCCCACGGCGTGGAGCTGGCCGATCTGCTGCGGTTGCCGCTCTACATCTCTGCCTTCGGGCTGCTCGCCCTCGCAACCTGGCTCAACCGCGCCCAGCCCGGCATGCTGGTCATTGCCGTGGGTGCCGCGTCGAACGGCCTCGCGATGCTGCTCAATGGCGGATGGATGCCCGTCTGGCAGCCGTCGCTTGAGCTGGTCGGGCTGAGTGTCGGTGACCTCAACACAGCCTTCCACCGGCCGCTGCCGCCGGAGCTGAATGCCGAGTTCGTGCTGCGTGGTGGCCTGCTGGGCGACCTCATTCCCGTGCCTCTACCCGGCTTGGCCAACGTGGCCAGTGTGGGCGACGCGTTCATTGGCGCGGGTCTCGGCTGGTTCGCGTTCTCGGCGCTGATGCGGCCGCGAGCGGAGATCGAAGGCTCGATCAGCCTTGGCCCGGGGCGGCGCGAGCAGCCGCTGCTGGTTCTCGACAGCCTGACGATGCTCGGCGGGGCCCGCCGGGCGGCTTTCGCCCCGACCCTCTCGCTGAAGGCGCGGATCCGTGGCCACGCCTACGTGCGGCTGGCGCTCGATCCGCGCTTCGCCGCGTTCTGGCTGGGCCAGGCGATCAGCCTTTTCGGCGACCGGCTGCACCAGCTCGCGCTGGCCGTGCTGGTCTACACCGTAACCGGCTCCCCGGCCGCCACTGGGCTGGTCTTCCTGGCCGCGACCCTGCCCAATATCGCGCTCGGCCCGATCGCCGGCACCTTCGTCGATCGCTGGGACCACAAGCGCGTGCTGATCGTGACCGACCTGCTGCGCGCCGGCCTGGTGCTGGCCGTCCCGCTGGCGCTGGCGGTCGGCGTGGTGTGGGTCTACCCGCTGGTTTTCCTGATCACCACGATCAGTCTCTTCTCGCGGCCGGCCAAAGTCGCGGTTCTGCCCCGGATCGTCGCCAAGGATGACCTGATGGCGGCCAACAGCGCGACCTGGACGGCCGACAACCTGGCCGACATCGTGGGCTACCCGATCGCCGGCCTGCTGGTCGCCTTCCTGGGCGGCGAGCTGTTCGTCGCCTTCGCGATCGATGCGGCGACCTACCTGCTGTCGGCGCTACTGGTGGCAGTCATCTTCATCCCGCCGGTCGCGCGCGAGGCTGCGCCGCGGGTCAGCAACGCCCTGCGCACGTTTGTCGGCGAGCTGATCGACGGCTGGCGCTTCCTGCGAGGTGAGCCGCCGCTCATCCAGAACACCCTGATCAGCGCGCTCGCCCAAACGTCAGTGGGCGTGACCCTGGCGCTGAGCGTGGTCTACGCACGTGACTGGCTGGACGGAACGATCATCCCCTTCCCCGAGAGCTACGCCGCGATCGAGACCGTGATCGGCGTGGGCAACCTGATCGGCGGGCTGGCCGTGGGCGCCATCGGAGCCCGCATCGGGAAGGGCTGGCTGGTCGTTGGCGGCTTCGTGGTCATGGGCCTGGCGACGATTGCGCTGGGACTGACCGGCAATGTCGCGCTCGCGCTCGTCGCGGCGCTGATCATGGGCGCTGCCAACCTCATCTTTATCGTGCCGACCCAGACAATCTTCATTGAGCGTACGCCGATCGAGCTGATGGGCAGGGTCATCGCATTCCGCTCGAGCCTCGTCTTCGGCTCGATGATCGCCGCGATGGCGATCTCGGGGCTGGTCGCCGAGAGCGTCCCGGTGGGACTGGTCATCGCCGCCTCGGGCGCGCTGACCGCTATCGCCGGCCTGCTCGGGGCGCTGCTGCCGGCCGTCCGCGACGCCTGACATAATCGGCCGACGTGATCGATGCCCTGACTGCGCTGGCACTGCCGGCGCTGCCCGCCCTGAGCCGCGACGGTGCGATGCTGCTGACCGTCATCCTCGCCCTGGCAACGCTGGTCGTCGCCGGCCGGGCCGTGCTCTTGTTCGCTTCGCTGCGCGCCCGGGCAAGGGCGGCTGATCGACTGAGCGCTCGCCTCGAGGCGGGCCTGCCCACGCTCGAGCAGCGTGCGGCGGCCGCGCGTCAGCGCATCGGTGAGCTCAACGCAGCCACTGAGCAGGCCCTGTGGTCGCTGCCTTCGGCTGATCGACGGTTGGCCGTCGCTGCCGCCCAGCTGGCCGAGCTGCGCGCCGAGCTCGACGCCTGGTGCAGGCCGGATGGCCGTGGCGTCGGGCGAACACTGACCGGTATCCGTGGCACGCTGCGGGTGATGAACGGCGCACTAAGGCTGAGGAGGATGATCCAGCGATGACCGACGAGCCGCAGCCGCGCAGCAGCCGCGGCCCTGCCGCGCCGGCACCGGAGGGCGAGGCCGCGCCGACGGCAGCAACAGAGCCGCGTGCGAGCCGGACCGGGGGTGAGGCTGAGGGGCGCGATACCGCCGCCGGCAAGGCTCCGAGCGAGGAGCTCCCGTGGATCGATGATCCAGCCTCGCGCGTGTGGGTGCTGTTGCTGATTGGCGTCTTCGGCGCGATCTTCGCCTACGGCGTGCTCCTGGGAGCCGGCGGGGTGCTCGTGCCCCAGCCCACACCGTCGCCCACGCCCGTCGTGACTCCAAGCCCGGCCGTCTCGCCAACGCCCGCGAGCTCGCCGACACCAGCCAGCCCCCCAAGCCCGGTCATTTCTCCGAGCCCGGCGTCACCTCCGGCCGGCTCGCCGACCCCGCTGGCACCTACACCGTCGCCCTCGTGACCGTCCGGTAATCTGGATCTCGCATGACGCACGTCTTCGTGGCGCCCCATCCGGACGACATTGCGCTCTCGTGTGGCGGGCTTGTCGCCAGCCTGCGCGAGATGGGCCAGAACGTGACCATCCTGTGCGTGTACTCGGGCTCGAGCGGCGGCACGGGCCTCAATGACTACCAGCGTACGGCTCTCGGCTTCGGCAACAAGACCGTCTGGCCGCTGCTCGAGTCGTTCCGCCGCGACAACATCGCGCCTGATTACGAAATCGTCGCGACCGCCGCCGGTCGTCCGCCCTGGATGGCCGACCCAGAGCGCATCGATCTGACCCAGGAGCGAGCCAATACCCAGGCTCGCCAGTTCTGGCAGCGCGCTGCCTGGACGCGCAGCGCGAACATCACCGCCACCGAGAGCGAGGAGCGGCCGCTCGCAGATTCAGTGTCCGCCCAGGCAACGCTCGATGGCGTCAACTGGGCTGCCGCCGACGCGATGGCCGTCCGCCGCGCCGAGGAGGAGCGCTACGCCTTCCTGGCCGAGGCAGCGGTGGTTTTCTTGGACCTGCCGGACGCGGTCTTCCGCGGCTACGACGGCGACGAGCAGCTGCTCGGTGAGTTACGCGCCGACGATGAGCCGCCGTACGAGATCGTGCGCCGCGAGATCGTGCGCCTCGAACCGCAGATGGTCTATTTCCCGCTAGCGGTAGGC
Organism: Candidatus Limnocylindrales bacterium; assembly: GCA_035553915.1. Lineage (GTDB taxonomy): Bacteria > Chloroflexota > Limnocylindria > Limnocylindrales > CSP1-4 > JALYGJ01. The sequence goes on from DATMJK010000059.1 coordinate 7,423, forward strand.
AACCACGTCGATCACCAGCTGGTGCGGGAGGTGGCGCTGGCGATGCTCGCCGAGGGCCGGCGCTGGGTCATGCCCGGCCCGAGCATGCTCGGCCGGCTGTCGTTCTACGAGGACTTTCCCTACGCCTGGTGGCATGACTTCGAAGGCCTGACCGGCCGCGGCGACGGACTGGCGCTGGACCTGCCGGCAGGTGTCGGGCTCGAGGCGCAGTACTGCGACATCACGGAGCTGCTCGAGCGCAAGGCGGCCGGCATCAGGCTTTATGCCAGCCAGCTGCCGCGGCTGTTCGAGAGCGACCAGGCGCTCTTCGATGATCTGGCCGGCTACCACGCCCGCGTCGCGCTGGCCGGCGGCGTATCAGGCTACGCCGAGCGCTACTGGGCGACTGTCAAGCCCTGATCAGGCGGCCGTTCGGGCAGCGCCGCTGCGGGTTGCGACAGCGATCGCACCCTCCTCGTAGATCGCATTGACGCGTTCGACCATCGCTTCGAGACTGAAGCGCGTGTGTGCGAGGTCGTGACCGGCGCGGGCAAGGGTGTCGGCCAGCGGGTGGTCGATCAGCAGCCGGACGATCGCCTGCGCCAGCGCGCTCGGGTCGTGTGGCGGCACGAGCAGGCCGCTGCGCTCGTGCTCGACCATCTCCGGCACGCCGCCGACGTTCGTCGCGACGACCGGCCTCCGCAGCGCCATCGCTTCGAGGATAGCCAGGCCCTGCGCCTCGCGGTACGAGGGCAGCACCGCCACATCAAGGGCGGCAGTCACCGCCGGCACGTCGTCGCGCAGGCCGGTGAAGACGGCCATCGCGCCGGGTCGGGCGTGGCGCGTGCCGACGCACGCCTCGCCACGGCAGCGCTCACCGAGCAGGCCAAGCGCCTCCGCCTGCGCCTCCAGCTGTAGGCGCTGGCTGCCCTCGCCAATGACCAGCAACCGCGCCTCCGGCACGCGTGCCAGCACCTTCGGCCAGGCCTCGATCAGCGTGGCGTGGCCCTTCTCCGGCTCGAGCCTCGCGACGACCCCAACGAGCGGCGAGCCTTCAGGAAAGCCGTACTCCTCAGGCAGCGTGCAGCACGCCTCGGTGTACTCGTAGCGGTGCAGGTCGACGCCGTTGTAGACAAGCTCGACAGGCGCCCCCGTCCGGCCTTCGGCGAGCAGCTTGGCGACGATCGAGCGGCTGACTGCGATCAACCGGTCCATCGACGGTGTCAGGCGACGGATCGTCTCCCGATCCTCGGCAGTCCGCACACGGCTCGAGTGGACCGTGCCGACGATGTACGGCCTGGGCCGGCCGAGCTCGGCCAGCGTTAGTGCCGCTCGCGTGCCGATGATCTCGGCGCGGTACATGTGGTTGTGCAGCACCTGCGGTGGGCGGACAGTGAGCATGGTGACCAGCTGGTCGTGGGCGGCCACATCGTCATCCGCCTCGATGACATGCACGATCGTGCCCTGGCCACGCAGGCGGCGCACCGCCGGGCCGTCGGACAGGCTGATGACCTCGACGTCGAAGCGCTCCTCCGGCAGCCGCTTGACCAAGTTCTGGACGTGAGCCTGGGCGCCACCGCCGGCACCGCTGGCCATCAGCTGGGTGACCGCCACGCGCGCGCTCAGCTCGATGGTCATGTCGCCCCCTCCCGCATCACGAGCAGTCGCTCGATCGTGTCGTCACGCGCGCCCCACTCGTATTTGTAGGGCTCGTCGCCGCGCAGGAAATCGAAGCGCCGCCGCCCGGCGACAAGCCGGTCTCGAATGTAGGCCGCGGTGCCGATAACGCCCGGTGACAGCTCGCCGGCCGTGGGATCCATGCCGGCGTTGTACAGGAAGCAGGTGCTGCCGTCATCAAAGGCCAGCGCGCTGAAGACCAGCCGCTTGCCGACGAGCACATCAGCCAGCCGCAGCGCGCCTCCATCGGGCTCTGTCGCATCCAGCTCGGCCAGGCGCTCGATGAAGCGTCGGCTGCGCCGGCCGCCCTCCGTCGGCGGAAACAGGCCATCATCGCCGAAGCGCGCCTGGTGAAGCTCGATGAAGCGCGCCAGATCCTTACCTGACGGCTGATCCACGCGGACGCTGATCCCGCCGGCGGCCTCGGCGCGGCGCAGCTTGCGTCGGATCTCGTGCCGATCCTTCTTGTCCAGCGTGGCCAGGTACTCGTCCCAGTCAGCGCTGGCGACATCGACCACCGGACAGACGTCCTCCATCTCGCGCATCACGTGCCAGCCGGCCTGCGGGGCCATTTCACGGAACGCGGCTTCGAGCGCGGGCAGCAGCGGATCGGCCGTTCGCAGCCGGCGCAGGTCGACGACATCCCAGGGCTGGCTGCCATGTGCCGGATCGGGCGGGCCGGCCAGCGAGGCCGTTATGGCCCGCGCGACCGCCGGCAGGTCGTCCGCAGCGCACAGCACGGTCGCGTAGTCGGTGTGATAGGCGGCACCGAAGAACACCGCCTTGGCGTCAGGATGAACCGCCGTGCCCTCGTGCGGCGCGGCGTGGCGCAGGACGGTCGCTGTCGGCGCGTCCTGCGGCTCCGATTCGTGGCGGTGCATCAGCGGCACGATGGCGCGGATCGCGTCAGGATCAGCGTCGCCGCCTGGATCAGCACTGTCCGCCAGTGCGACGAGGTACTGATCGTGAGCCGTCGCGCCGTACGCGTCCCACCACGCGCGATGGACAGACCAGCGTGCGAACGGCGTGGCCGCCGGAGTCAGCTCCAGCAGGCGCTGCCACGCGGAGCGGGGAATGCGCTCGAAGGGCACGGCCCGGCAGGCAAGGGCCCCGCCTGGGGCGGTTGAGCCCGCCTGCGGGGCGGGAGAGGAGATCGACAAGGCGGCTGGAGCATAGCACCGACGTTCACGAAGACCGGCGCGCCGGTCAGATCAGGCGCGACCGACGCTGCGGTGCAGGAACGGTATGCGCAGCAGGTCGACGAGCACGCGCAGCGCCAGGCCGAGGCTGGCATGCATGCGCGAGCCATGCTTGTCGGACCATTCGACGGGCACGCTCACGATGCGATAACCGCGCCGTCGGGCGAGGTGGATGACCTCTGCATCGAAGACGATGCTCGTCAGCCGCTGGCGGCCGAACAGGTCGCGGGCGGCGGGGGCGCGGAAGCCCTTGAAGCCGCACTGCGTGTCCGGCACCCGACCCGTGACCCACAGCGCGGCGAGCAGGTGGAAGACCTTGCCCATCAGGCGCCGGCGAAAGGGCTGGCTGGCCCGCCGATCAGAGCCGTCGGGCTGGATGCGGCTGCCCAGGGCGACGTCGCTGTCCGCCAGCGCGTCGATCAACTGCGGCAGCTGGTCCGGCGGCGTGGCCATGTCGGCATCGGCGAAGACGATCAGCTCGCCGGCCGCCTCGAGCATCCCCGCCCGCACGGCGCCACCCTTGCCTGAGTGGTCAACCCGGAGCAGGCGCAAGGTCGCCTCGCCGGAGCCCAGGCGGGCCGCGCGCTGCTCGACGATCTCCGCCGTGCGGTCGCGGCTGCCGTCATCAACGACGATCACCTCGACGCTGCCCAGCTCGCCCGCTGGGCGGGAGCCGGCGCGGCCAGGCGCGCTCGCTGTCAGGTAAGCGAAGAGCTCATCCAGTGCCGGTCCGATGCGCTGCTCCTCGTTGTAGGCGGGCAGCACGACCGAGACGCGCGGCGACAGATGCGCTGGCGGGCGCGGGCTCGACATCTGGCAGATCGTACCCGGGTGGCTCCTTGGTACCTGCCCGCGCGGCCAACGTGGGACGCCCGGGCGGCGGCTGGTGGATGGCCCATTGGTACCAGTTGGCTGACTCAGAGTACGGCTCGGGAGCGCGCGGAACCGTTGCTAGGCTGCACCACACGATGATCCCGGTGGTCCTTTTTGGTGTCGCGCTCGCTGCCCGGCTGCTCGTCGGAGCGCTGTTCGACGACCCGGCATATCCCGATTCGTACTACTACGTGGCGGTCGCCCGCGAGCTGGCCACCGGCAACGGCTTCCACATCGACTACATCTGGAACTTCATCGACGTCGGAGGCCGGCTGCCGGCCGAGCCTGCCCTGCCGATCCCATCGAACGGCCACTGGATGCCGCTGGCGGCGCTAGTGCAGGTGCCATTCATCTGGCTGCTCGGACCCACGGCGCTTGCCTCGGCGCTGCCCTTCTGGCTCGTCGGGGCGCTGGCCGCGCCGTTGGCCTGGCTGATCGCCATCGATGCCGGGCTCGGGCGTGGCGTCGCGCTGACCGCCGGGCTGCTCACCGCCGCGCCCGCGGCGCTCACCCCATTCATGGCCCAGCCAGACAACTTTGGCCTGTACATGACCCTCGGCGCTGGCGCGCTGTGGCTGGCCGGGCGGGCGATGAGCGGCAGCCCGCCGGCACTGGTCATAGCCGGGCTGGTCGCCGGCCTGGCCATGCTGGCCCGCAACGACGGGCTGCTGCTTGGCGTGGGCCTCGCGCTGGCCGGGCTGGCGCTGCTGCGCGGGGCGGGGGGCACCAGTCGCCGGACGGCGGTGCTGTCGCTCGCCGGCTGCGCGGCAATGTTCGGGCTGGCCGTTGGGCCGTGGCTCGTGCGCCAGCTGTCGGTCTTCGGCAGCGTCTCGCCGTCAGCGGCCGACGGACGGGTCCTGTGGCTGACCGACTACGGCCAGCTGTGGAGCATCGGCGAGCCGCCCACGCTCGCCGGGCTGCTGGCCGGCGGGCTGGACCCGCTTGTCGCGAGCCGGCTCGAAGGCGTCCTGGCGACGGGCACCGTGCTGGCTGTCGCTCCGTTGGCCGTCGTGCTCGTGCCATTCGCCCTGCTCGGCGCCTGGCGACAGCTTCGCAATCCACGCTTCATGCCCTTCCTGGCCTACGCGCTGGCACTGCTCGCGACGAGCGCGCTTCTCTTCAGCGTGCACGTGCGCTTCGGCATGTTCATGCACTCGCTTGTGGCGCTGCTGCCGCACACCTTCGTGCTCGTGGCGATCGGCATCGGGCGAGCCGTCGACTGGATGGCGACGCGCCGGCCCGGCTGGCGGGCAGAGACGGCGACGCCGCTGTTCCGTGGCGCAGCCGTTGCGATCGCGCTCCTCGCGGCCACGCTCCAGACATCGGCGACCGTCGGCGCCTGGCAACGCAGCGAGTCGCCGCGCCGCGACCTGGGCAGCGCTCTGGCGGCGATCCCGTACGGTGAGCGGCTGATGTCGGCTGATCCGGGCGCCTATCACTACCTCTACGGGCTGCCCGGCGTGGTCACGCCGAACGACCCGCTGCCGGTGATCGCGTCGGCCGCTCGCGCCTACTCGGTCCGCTGGCTGGTCCTCGAGCGTGACGGCGTGGTTCCCGCGCTGGCGCCGGTCCTGCGTGGCGACACTCGGCCAGGCTGGCTGTCCGCTCCGCTGGCGACCGTCCCGGCAGCGGCAGGCGACGCGGTCCCGGCAGCCGTGCTGTTCGCCATCTGCCTCGAGCCTGGGGACGGCCGATGCACGCCTTGACCGAGGGTCTCTCACCGGCGCTGCCGATGACGCTGGCAGGCGAGCGAGCGCGGCACCGCCGGCTGGCACGGATGATGGCGCTGCCAGCCGTGCTGTACGCGACAGCAACCGCGATCTATGCCTGGGCCGCGCTGCAGGTGCCCTTCGCGGCCAACGAGGGCAGCGCGTACTACGTCGCGGTCGCGCGCAACCTGGTCACTGGCCGCGGGCTCGTGACCGATGCCCTGTGGAGCTTCGGCACGCCGCCGCTGACCGTGCCTAGGCCGGCGTTCGAGCTGTGGCAGCCACTCGCAACATTCGTCAGCGCCGCCCCGATGACCGTTCTGGGGCCCACGCTGACAGCCGCACAGCTGGGCATGGCCGCCCTCGCCGGGCTGCTTGCGCCGCTCGGGTGGCTCGTTGCGCGCGAGGCAGCGACTGCGCTCGGCCATGACCAGCGGCGATCGGCAATGCTGGCTGCCGGCACCGGCCTCTTGCTGGCCGTCGCCGGGCCGCTCGTGCTGGCCGCCAGCCTGCCCGACTCGACGATCCCCTTCGCCGTTGCCGGCACGGCCTGCTGCTGGCTGATTGCGCGCTCGCTGGCGGTGCAGCCGGCCAAGCGAACACAACTGTGGCTCGCGCTCGGGCTGATGCTCGGGCTGGCTTGGCTGGCGCGCCACGAGGCGATCTGGATCGCGCTGGTAGCGCTGGGCGTGGGGCTCGGCACGCGGTCGCTGACACCGCGGGCGCTGGCCGCCGCCGTCGCCGGCGGGCTGCTCGTCAGTGGGCCGTGGCTGCTGCGCAACCTCGCCGCCTTCGGCAGCCCGCTGCCTGGCCAGGCACTCGACAACGCAATGCTGACCGCAAACGAGCAGATCTTCGGCTACCGCCACGTCCCAAGCCTCGACGCGTTCCTTGGCCAAGGCCCGGCGGCGTTGCTGGGCAACGTCGCCGCGGCGGCCTGGCACAACGCGTTCAGCGTGCTGCTCGTGCCAGCAGCGCCGCTGGCCATCGCCGGCCTCGTCGGTGGGGCCGTGCTGCTGTGGCACGAGCCGAGCTTGCGCCGCGGCGCGCTGGCGCTGCTGCTGCTGAGCGGCCTGGCCATCTACGCGATCACCACCGTCCTCTTCCCGGTGGCCACGCTGTGGGGCACGTTCGAGCATGCCAGCGGGCCGCTGGTCGTTGGTCTTGCCGTGGCTGCGGTGCTGGGCGTTGATCGGGCGGTGCAGGCCATTGGTCGGCGCCGTCGCTGGGAGAATTCCAATGCCTGGCTGGCGCCGCTGGCGCTGACGGCGCTGACGCTGCCGCTGACGCTGCTGCTGCTCGCTGGGCTGGCCAGCGAGGCACGTCAGCAGGCCGCCCGCTATGACAGGTTGGCTGACGCGCTGCACGCCGTGCCGCGCCTGCTCGACGGCGCCGGACCGCTCCTCACAGACCACCCCGTCTGGCTGTCCGATGCGACCGGCCTGCCTGCGGCCGCCCTGCCGGCTGAGGAGCCAAGCGCAGTCGGCGAGCTTGCCGGTCGGTTGGGGGCATGGGTCGTGGTGCTGACCGGCGAGCGAGGCAGCTACCCAGCTGAGCTGGAGTCGCTGGGCGGGCGGCGCTGTTTCGAGGTTCGCAAGGTGCCCGGCGCGCCGGCTGGCGTAGTCGTGGCGTCGCTGCTGGCAGAGTGCCGCTCGCCATGGTGAGGCACGACCGACCGATCGGGCCGGGTGGCGAGACCTATACTCCAGCGTCAATGGAGATGGGCACCCTCGGCATCGGGCGCCGTACCGACCTCGGCGGCCTGGCAGAGGCAAAGGAGTCCGTCGACCGCGCGCTCGACGACCTCGCGTTGGCCGTGCTGGAGGCTCAGGAGCGAGAACGCGCGCGGCTCGCCGACGAGCTGCACGACGGCCCCGCCCAGGCGCTGAGCAACCTGATCATGCAGAGCGAGATCATCGAGCGCCACCTGAAGGTCGATCCGGGGCTCGCGTTGGAGGAGCTGCAGCGGCTGCGCCAGCTGGTCCGCGCGGAGCTCGAGACGCTGCGCGCCTACATCTACCAGCTGCGCCCGCCTATGGCCGACTCGGGCGACCTCAACAACGCCCTGACGGAGGCGGCCGAGCGGCTGGGTGAGATGAGCGGGCTGAATGTGGAGGTGCGGCTGCAGGCGCCGGTCGAGGGCCTCGATCTCGCCGCCCGGCCGGCCGTGTTGCGCGTTGCCCAGGAGGCGCTGCGCAACGTGGCGAAGCACGCCCAGGCGCGCCGCGCCTGGCTGCACACGAAGCTCGAGCCGGGGCCGCGCGGACACGCCGAGTGGCACCTCGAGATCGGCGACGACGGCCGCGGCTTCGAGCCGGCTGAGCTCGGCGACCAGGCGCGGCGACGTCACTTTGGCCTGCGTTTCATGCGCGAGCGCTCAGAGCTCCTGGGCGCCCGATTGGCAATCGACAGCAAACCGGGCAACGGCACCGTCGTTCGCCTGATCGTCAACAGCAGTGGGAGTGAGAGATGACCGACATGACGACCGATTACGCCGGGCCTGAGCGCCGGCGCGGCGGACCGGACCGCCGAAACCCCGACCAGCGGACCAAGATCCTGCTCGTCGACGACCACGCCCTGTTCCGGATGGGCATGCGCCAGATCCTGGAGCGCGAGCCAGATTTCGACATCGTCGGCGAGGCCGAGGATCCGCGGGAGGCCTTCCAGCAGGCTGTCGACGGATCGCCGGACATCATCCTGCTCGACCTGTCGCTGCCGGCGCCGGGCGGCATCGAAACGACGCAGCGACTCAAGCGCGAGATCCCGAGCGTGGGCATCATCGCCCTCGCCGTCGCCGAGGACGAGGACCAGCTATTCGAGGCGATCAAGGCCGGCGCGGCGGCATTCATCCTGAAAGACATCAACCCAGACGATCTGGTCACGATCATTCGCCGCGTCCGAGCCGGCGAGTACTTGATCAACGACAAGGTCTTCTCCCGGCCGTCGGTCGCCAGCCGCGTGCTCAAGGAGTTCCGCGAGCTGGCCGTAGACGGCCAGGAGGCGGCGCCGATCTTCGCCCCGCTCTCGCCGCGCGAGGTCGAGATCCTGGACAACATCGCCAAGGGCATGACCAACAAGCAGGTCGCCTACGCCCTCTCGATCAGCGAGCAGACGGTCAAGAACCACATGAGCTCGATCCTTCGCAAGCTCTCTGTCAACGACCGCACGCAGGCCGTGGTCTATGCCATGAAGCAGGGCTGGATCCGCATCCCGGAGGACTGATCGGCGATGGCCGAGGAAGGGGCCGAGCTGGCCGACCGACTGGCCGACCAGCGCTCGGCCGTCCAGCGCGAGCTCGAGGAGATCGAGCTGCTGATGCGCCAGGCGCGGACCGAAGCGGATCGGCATGCCACGCGGCGCGAGTCGACCGCCGAGCGGCTGCAGGCGCTGATGGAGGAGCACGGCGTGCCACAGCCGGTCCGGGAGGCGCACGAGCAGCTGATGCTGCAGCACCAGCGCAGCGGTTTGATGAGCGCCCAGCTCGAGGTGCTCGAGGGCAAGCAGCGGGTGCTCGAGCGGCTGATGGCCACGCTCGAGGACGTCGGTGCGACGCTCGGCGGCATGGCCCGCGATGAGACGCCGGCGGTCCCTGGGAACGGCGCCGAACGGCCAGCAGCGGGCCCGGCCGGCGGCGCCCAGTCGCGTACGGTGCTGGCCGCCCAGGAGGAGATGCGCCGCGCGATTGCCCGGCAGATGCACGACGGACCGGCCCAGAGCATCGCCAACATCGCCCTCCAGGCGGAGGTGGTGCAGCGGCTGATGGCCCGCCAGCCCGACGCCGCCGAGCGTGAGATCGGCGAGCTGCGACAGATGGTCCAGCACGCCCTCGAGGCGACCAAGAGCTTCATCTTCGACGTGCGGCCGATGGTCCTCGACGACCTCGGCCTCGTGCCCACCTTGCGCCGGGCCGTCAGCCAGCGTCAGCGAGCGAGCGGCGTGGCGGTACGCTTCGAATCGGTCGGCGCTGATCGGCGGCTCGAGCCAGAGGTCGAGACACAGCTCTTCCGGATCCTTGACGACGCGCTGGCAGGCCTGCTCGGCCGCCGCCCGGTCGAGGTCGTGCTGCGTCTCAATTGGACCGATGAGGAGCTAAGCCTGGCCATGCGCAGCCGGCCGCCTTCCGGCGCAGCCGAGGTCAGCATCGACCTGACGTCCGCCCAGCCGAGCGTGCCCTCCGCGCTGGCCGATATGATCCGCGACCAGGACGCCGACGATGCCGCCCGGGAGGACGTTCGGCGCCAGGCGTATGGCCTTGCCTCCGAGCTCCTGGACGACCTAGAGCAGCGCGCTCGCGCGGTCGGCATCCAGCTGCTGGCGATCGACGGCGGACTACGCCTGGAAGGGCTTGTGAAGCACGCCAACGGCACCAGATAGGACAGGACTCCTTTCCCATACCAAAGGCGCGTGGCCGACCGTAGCGTTTGGGCCGGTCCCGAGATTGCCGGGCTCAACCAACCAACGGAGGTCAAGGAATGCTCCAGCTGTATCGCCTGTTCAAGGGCGACGAGCGCGGCCAGGGACTGGCAGAGTACGCGCTCATCCTGGCCCTGATCGCGGTCCTCGCGATCGTGGCGGTCACCTTCCTGGGTGGCCAGATCAACGCCATCCTGTCGGACGTCGGAAACAAGATCTAAGCGCTCCGTCCGAGGGATACGAGAGGGGACGCCGGCCGAAGGGGCCGGCGTTTCTTCATATCCGGGCCCTGCTAGCATCCGGGTCATGTCGATCCGGCACAACCGCCCGCGCGCGCCACGCGCCTCCGGCCAGGCACTGGCTGAGTACGTGCTCATCGTGGCGCTGATCGCCGTCGTCGCCCTCGTCGCGCTGAGCTTCTTCGGGACCCAGCTGAGCGACATCCTCTCGACCATCGGCGACACGATCAACCCCTGATCCGCGCCGCGGCGCCGGTGGGCGCGCGGACACGCGAATCGGCCGAGCTAGTGGTACGAGTGGGTCATTCCTCGCCCCTGGCCCGTGGTGCACCTTTGCACCGCCGGCTCGATCCGGCGCATGGTGGGGAGCCCATCCCCAAGCGCAGCGGAGCGGTACCGACCTCTCCTCCTCGGGTCGGTACCGCTCTTCTGTTTCCGCCACAAAAGAGTTGCCGGCGCGCACGGTCCTAGGCCTTTCGTACAGTCGAATCGCCTGTGGTCCGAGCCTAGAGTCGGTGACACCTGTCACAACTCACCTCGGGAGTCAGTCCTTTGAAGCGCTCTAACCGCGTCGTTCTGATGTTCGGGGTCGCACTCGCCGCCATCGCCTTCGTCGGCGTGCTGGCGATCGGCTCACTTGGCGGCAACAACGAGCCCCCGCCGGTCGAGACCGTGCAGGTGGTCGTGGCCACGGCCGACGTGCCCCTGGGTACGCAGCTGACGGCCGACATGCTGGGCACGCAGGAGCGGCCGATCCCGCAGGCGGCCGGCACGTTCCAGTCGCCCGACGAGCTGATCGGTCGGGTCATCCGGCGCAGCGCGTCGGCCGGTCACGTGCTGCGCGACACCGACTTCGACGGCGGCGCGCCGCAGGCTGACATCGCGTCGACGATCGGCCCGGGCCTGCGCGGCATCGCCGTCGCGCTGGACAAGGTCGACGGCGTTGGCTACCTCGTCCAGCCGGGCGACCGAGTGGACGTCGTGCTCACGACCTCGACCGACGACACGCCGATTGCCATCCCCAACCCGCTCTATCCAAACGAGAGCGGCGATCCGCTGATCCTGCTCGACGATTGGCTGAACAACACCAGCGTCAAGGTCCTCGTCCAGAACGTGCAGGTGGTCGGCCTCATCCGCCCGACCTCCGCCGAGCCGACCAACGAGCAGGCCGCCGCCGCCGACCCCGGCCAGGTGATCGCCATCCTGGCGGTCACGCCGCAGCAGGTCGAGCTGGTGCGCTTCGCCCAGCAGGCGGGCACCGTGTCAGTCGTCATGCGCTCGCCGTATGACAGCACGGCTGGCGACGTGCCCACCACCGGCATCACCCTGCGCGAGCTGATCACCGTCCACGGCGTCCTGCCGCCACAGCCCGTCCAGCCCTGATCTGCGGGGCGGGGACAAGCACTCACCAGCGGGCAGGCAGAGATGGCTGATCGAATCCGGGTCGTCATCGTTGATGACATCCCCGAGACGCGTGAGCACCTGACCAAGCTGCTCGGCTTCGAGCCGGACATGGAGGTCGTGGGCAGCGCCGGCTCGGGCGCCGAGGCGCTCGAGATGGCAGATGCGCTGCGCCCGAATGCCCTGCTGCTCGACATCAACATGCCCGAGATGGACGGCATTGCGACCGCCGAGAGGCTGGTCAGCCGCGCACCCACGACGGCGGTGATCATGATGAGCGTCCAGGGCGAGGCCGACTACCTGCGCCGGGCGATGCTCGCCGGCGCGCGCGAGTTCCTGGTCAAGCCGTTCAGCTCAGATGAGCTGGTCGCGTCGATCCGCCAGGTCGTGTCGCGCGAGCGCGAGAAGCTCAGCCGCGTCGCGCTCAGCGCCGAGTCGAGCGAGCGTGCCGAGCCGGACACTCGGAGCGGCCGGATGATCACCCTCTTTGCCGCCAAGGGCGGCGTCGGCCGGACGACCCTGGCGGTCAACCTGGCAGCAGCGGCAATGAGCCTCGGCCAGCGCGTCGTGCTGGTCGACGGCAGCCTGCAGTTCGGCGACATCGGGATGATGCTCAACCTCGATCCCAAGAACAAGTCGATCGTCGATGTCGCACGCGCCGCCGCGGCCGGCGAGCCCGATCCGCTCGAGGGCGCGCTCGTCCGCCACAGCACCGGTCTCGACGTGCTGATGGCCCCGCCCAGCCCCGAGATGGCCGAGCTGGTCACTAGCCAGGAGGTCGAGCGGGTGGCCAGTGCGCTGCGCAAGACGCACGACCTGATCGTCGTCGATGCCTGGCCGTGGCTGCACGACACGACGCTCGCGTTCCTTGATCAGTCGGACGTCATCCTGGCCATGCTCACCCTCGAGATCACGAGCATCAAGAACTGCCGCCAATTCCTGGCCGTGGTCGATCAGCTCGGCTACGAGCGGGATAAGGTCGAGCTGCTGCTCAACCGCTCTGACGCCGCCTACGGCATCCGTGCGCAGGACGTCGAGCGGTCCATCGGCCGGCACATCGAGCACAGCATCGTCTCCGACGGCCGGACAGTCGTGACATCGCTCAATCGCGGCCAGCCATTCGTGCTCGCCGCACCGCAGGCGAAGGTCAGCCAGGACGTCATGAAGGTTGCCCGTGCGCTGGCAACGCCGCGGCCGGCGACCACGGCCGAGAAGCAATCAGATAGCAAAGCGCCCGCCGGCCAGCGGAGGTCACTGCTGGCATGGCGCTGATCAACCTGACCCACCCGTCGAAGCCACAAGCCTGGAGGAGCACGCCCGATGTCGCTGCTTAGGAGGATCGAGAGCGCCCGGCCGGCCAGCGAGGGCGCGCCGCCGATCGCCGATGACGGTGCGAGCGCAAACCTGCCGGCCGTGCCCAACACGCCAAACGCGCCGGCCGAGGCCGGCACCCGTGCGCCCGGTCCGCGGATGCTCAGCCAGGTGCCGCTGCGCGAGAACTTCCGCGACGCCAAGCTGCGCATCCAGCAGCGGGTGATTAGCGACCTCAACCCGAAACTCGACCTGGCCAACCAGATCGAGGTCCGGCGCGAGATCGAGGAGACCTTCGGCCGCGCCCTCGACGATGAGGGACTGGCGCTGACACGCGCCGAGCGGGCGCGGATGCTAGAGCAGATCACCGATGAGATCGTCGGCCTTGGCCCGCTCGAGCCGCTGCTGCGCGACGAGAGCATCAGCGAGGTGATGGTCAACGGCGCGCGCCAGGTCTACATCGAGCGTGCCGGCAAGATCGAGCTGACCAACATCACCTTCCAGAACGACGAGCACGTGATGCGCATCATCGACCGCATCATCAGCCCGATCGGACGGCGCATCGACGAGTCGAGCCCGATGGTCGACGCCCGCCTGGTGGACGGCTCGCGCGTCAACGCGATCATCCCGCCGATCAGCCTGGTCGGGCCGGTGCTGACCGTGCGCAAGTTCGCGGCCTCGCCGCTGACGACGGACGACCTCATCCGCTACGGCACGGCCACGCCGGACATGTTCGACTTCCTGCGTGCCTGCGTCGAGGCGCGGCTCAACATCTTCGTCTCCGGCGGCACCGGCTCAGGCAAGACGACGATGCTCAACGTGCTCAGCTCGTTCATCCCCAACGGCGAGCGGATCGTGACCATCGAGGACGCGGCCGAGCTCCAGCTCCGCCAGGAGCACGTGGTCACGCTCGAGAGCCGGCCGCCCAACATCGAGGGCCAGGGCGCCATCCCCATCCGCGAGCTGGTGCGCAATGCGCTGCGCATGCGGCCTGACCGGATCATCGTCGGGGAGTGCCGCAGCGGCGAGGCGCTGGACATGCTCCAGGCAATGAACACCGGCCATGACGGCTCGATGTCCACCGGCCACGCCAACACCCCGCGCGACATGCTCAGCCGCCTCGAGACGATGGTCCTGATGGCCGGCGTGGACCTGCCCCTGCGGGCCATACGCGAGCAGGTCTCATCAGCCGTCGACCTGATCGTCCACCAGGACCGGCTGCGCGACGGCGCGCGCAAGATCACTGCCATCACCGAGGTGCAGGGCATCGAGGGTGATGTGATCGTGATGCAGGACGTCTTCAGCTTCGAGCAGACGGGCGTCATCGACGGCAAGGTCGAGGGCCGGCTGCGGCCGACAGGTGTCCGGCCGCGCTTCGCCGAGAAGTTCGCGGCGATGGGCATCCACCTGCCGCCGGGCCTGTTCGGGCAGGCGGTCTGAGATGACTGCGGACATGCTCACCATCGGCGTTGCCCTGCTGGCCGCGCTGGCAGTGCTGTTGATCTTCGCCGCGCTGGCCAGCGGCTCCTCGGTCAACGAGCGTCTGCGCCGCTATGCCTCGGCCGAGCCTGACAAGGCCACCGAGGCGGACAAAGCCGCCCGCCCGAACCTTGGCGAGCTCCTCTCGTCGTCGAACGCGCTGGTCAACCTGAATCGCGCTGTCGAGAACAAGGACTGGGGCGCCCACATGGCCCGCGAGCTGGCCCGCGCCGACCTCGCGCTCAAGCCGAGCGAGTACCTCGCGGTACGTGCCGGCGCGCTCCTCGGCGTGCCGATGGCGATGGTCGCGCTCAGCCCGGTCGTCTCAACGCTCAACAACCCACTGTTCTGGGCGGGCGGCCTGGTCGTGGGCTTCATGCTGCCGCGGCTGTGGGTCAACCGGCGCAAGGCCAAGCGGCTGAAGGCGTTCAACAGCGGCCTCGCCGATACGATCACGCTGCTGTCCAACGCGCTGCGCGCCGGCTCCTCGTTCCTGCAGGCGATCGAGATGGTCGTGCGCGAGACGCAGCCGCCCATCTCGACCGAGTTCGGCCGGGTCATCCGCGAGGTCAACCTCGGCCTGCCCCTCGAGCAGGCGCTGGCCAACATGACTCGCCGCGTCCGCTCCGACGACCTTGACCTGATGGCGACCGCGATCACCATCCATCACCAGGTCGGCGGCAACCTGGCGGAGATCCTCGACTCGATCGCCTTCACGATCCGCGAGCGCGTGCGCATCAAGGGCGAGATCAAGACCCTGACCGCGCAGCAGCGAATGTCCGGCTACGTCGTGGGCTTCCTGCCCATCGCACTGGTGCTGCTGATCAGCGTCATGGCGCCTGACTTCCTGCAGCCGCTCTTCCTCAAGCCGCCTGAGGTCTTCGGCGTGCCGCTAGGCATGATCGCCCTCGGGTTCGGCGGTTTCATGATGCTGATCGGCTTCGTGGCCATTCGGCGCATCGTCGACATCGAGGTCTGATTCGATGCTCATCCCGCTCATCCTTGCCCTCGCCGCCGCCGGCGGCGTGCTGCTCATCGTCGCCGCCGTGGTCGGCTCGCGGCCAATGGATCCCGTCCAGGCCAGGCTCAGCCAGCTCGGCTCGATGCAGGCTCGGACGCTCGAGGAGATCGAGCTCCAGCAGCCGTTCTTCGAGCGCACCGTCCGACCGCTGCTCGGTCGGCTGACCGGCTTCGCCTCGCGCCTGGCCAGTCCCAAGCGCGTAAGTCGGACCGACCGCCGGCTGATGATGGCCGGCAACCCTGGCAACCTGCGAACGATCGACTTCCTGGCCCTCAAGCTGCTCGTCGCCGGCATCGCCGGCGGGATCGGGTTCTTCGTCGGCCTGGCCATGGGCGGCGGATTCGGGATGGCCGCAATGTTCGGCCCGGCCGCCGGCGTGCTCGGGTTCATGCTGCCCGAGATCTGGCTGTCGCGGCACATCAAGGAGCGCCAGCGGCTGGTGCTGCTGGCGGTGCCTGACACGCTCGACCTGCTGACCATCTCAGTCAAGGCCGGCCTGTCGTTTGATGGCGCGCTGACCAAGGTCGTGGAGAAGACTCCGGGCCCCCTGTCCGACGAGTTCCGTCGCGCCTTGGCTGAGGTCCGCGTGGGACGCACGCGGCGCGATGCGCTACGCGATCTGGTCGAGCGGACCAATGTCCAGGCGCTGACCAACTTCATCGGCGCGATCATCCAGGCCGAGCAGCTGGGCGTCTCGATCAGCAAGGTGCTGCAGGTCCAGTCCGAGCAGCTGCGCATCGAGCGCCGCCAGCGCGCCGAGGAGATGGCCGCCAAGGCGCCGATCAAGATGCTCTTCCCGCTCGTCGGCTGCATCTTCCCCTCGATCTTCATCGTGCTCCTGGCGCCGGCGATCATCCTGATCATGGTCAACCTGGGATAACGCCCTTGAGCGCCGGCGCCACGACCAGCGTCGAACGCCCAGCTGCGCGCACGTCGGAAGGCGCCAGACTCGTGCTGTGCGCGATCGACGACGGGCGGCTGCTGTGCGGCCGGGTGGCAATCGCCGGCTCGTTCGCGGCGCGCTCGGTCGGTCTCATCGGACGGCGCGGGCTTGATCCCGACGAGGGTCTGTACCTGCCCGGCACGAGCTCGATCCACATGCTCTTCATGCGCTTTCCGATCGATTGCCTGTTCCTGTCACGGCCGGCAGCCGATGGTTCGCGCCGGGTGACTGCCGTCCGCCACGGGCTCAAGCCGTGGCGCGGCGTCGTCTGGCACGTCCGCCGAACCGAGGGGGTCATCGAGCTCGCCGCCGGCACGCTAGCCAGGAACGGGACTCAAGTGGGTGACGTCGTCCGGCTCGAGCGCTCCGTCACGAGCTGAACTGTCGGCCGCCGCCGCCAGGCGGCGAGGGCCGGCTCACCCCTGTCCGGCGCGGCGAACGGCAGCAGCATGCCCGCCAGGCCGATCACCGGCAACGCCCAGGTCATGCCCAGCACCGGCGTCCAGACGAGCAGTGGCAGCGCCAGCCCCCAGATTCGGCCGCGCCCGGCGAGGAAGGCGGCCGGCACGATCAGCTGGGTCAGGTAGTGGTCCCACAGCAGTGGCGACACAAAGAGCGTGGCCATGGAGACGACCACGAAGCTCAGCTCCCGGTCGCGGCGCAGGCTGAGCAGCGAGGCCGCGGCGGCGATGGCGTACGTTGCCAGCAACGCGCCCGACACCAGCAACGACGGTGCCCCGTATCCGAGCAGGATTGAGGCCAGGTCGACGTTGTTCGGCACGCCGGTCACGGCGCCCAGGTTGCGCAGCACGGCCAGGTAGTCGAGATACGGCCCCAAGCCGATCAGCGGCAGCGTCAGCAGCACGATGACGCCCGCCCCGCCCACGGACCAGGCCAGCGGCAGCCAGCGCCGGCGCGCGGCCCACCACAGCAGGAACAGGCCCATCGTGGGCCGGGCGAAGAGGGACAGCGCCACGGCCAGCGCGCCGGCCGGCCGGTCGAGGTAACGCCACGCGACGATCGTCAGGAAGGTGATCACCAGGCTGACGTTGCCCAGCGCGAGGTCGATAAGGACCACCAGCGACAGGCCACCGACGCCGATCAATGCCACGCGCAGCCGCCACGAGACAGGCATCAGCAGCGCGCCGCCTATCAGCAGCCCCACCCGAAGCACCAGCCACAGGTCGGTCGCGGCCGCGCTGCCGAGCAGGGTCATGGGCCAGGCGAGCAGTGAGGGCAGCGGCGAGTATAGGTACAGACCGGCCGGACCCGGGCTGAAGGGCCCGGCCAGGGTCGCGGCCAGGTACGGCGTGCCCGTCTCGGCCAGCCGCAGCGCGGCGCCGTAATAGGCCATGAAGTCGAAGCCCCAGGCACGGCTGAGGGGCAGGATGGGCAGTGCCAACGCAACCACGATCAAGCCGACGGCGCAGAGCGCCATCGCCGCCGCATCGCGCCACAGCTCGGGGTTGCGCAGCGCCAGCCCGGAACGCTTGCCACGGCGCTGCATCGAGCCGATGATAAGCCGGCGCTAAGTGGCACGCGGCATGCTGCGCGCCATGCAACGGCTCATCGACATGCTCATCCCTCCGGTCTGCCCCGGCTGTGGCCACGAGGGCGAGGCACCGTGCCGCGGCTGCCTGGACCGGATGGGCCGGCGGCTCGGCGAGCCGGCGGGCTTGCCGCTCGGGCTGGCCGGCAGCCAGCCGGCAGGCATTGTCCAGCTCGAGTGGTGCGGCCCGTACGCTGGCGCCGCGCGCGACTGCCTGCACGAGCTGAAGTACGACGGCGAGCAGCGGCTGGCGGGCCCGCTGGGCCGTTTGATGGCGGAGCGCTGGCGCAGGGCCGGCGTAGGTGGCGACGTGCTCGTGCCGGTGCCGGTCCATGCCGCCCGGCGACGCGATCGCGGCTTCGACCAGGCTGAGCTGCTTGCCGGCTCGATCGCGCAGGCGCTCGGGCTGGCGGTCGTGCCCGCCCTGGCGCGCAGCGCCCGAACCACCGCCCAGCACTCGCTCGGCCGCGAGGCGCGCGAGCGCAACGTCGGCCGCGTCTTCGCGGTGCCGGCGCGCCACGAGGCTGCGGTACGCGGCCGGTGGATCATCCTGGTTGACGACGTGTCCACGACCGGCGCGACGCTGGCCGCCTGCGCTGACGCCCTGTACGCGGCCGGTTCGCGCGCCGTGTCTGCGCTCGCCCTGGCGCGCGAGCGCTAGATCGGCCAGCCCTCGCGGGGCAGCAGGCCGTAGATCCCGCCGCTGCGCTTCATGAAGCCCTCGTCGACGAGGTAGCGGCGCAGCGATACGACATCGGCGTGGCGCAACGCCAGGCGCATGTTGACCTCATTCTTCGGGTGCTGGCGGGTGACGCTGCGGCGCCTCAGGCGGGACCGTGCCGCAAGGTCCGCGCCGGAGATCGGGCGACCCTCCGCCAGCGCGGCCAGGATGCGCAACCGCGCTACGTCCGAAAGAGCCCTCAGGGCAGTCATGAGCTCGGCATCCACGATCGCGCAACGATAGGCGGTGGCCTGAGTGCGCGTCCAGGTGGCGCCGCGGCACTACGATCGCGCCGGACATGAGCACGCAGCCTGGCCACGACGCGCGCCTGATCGGCCTGCACCTGCCACTCGGTGGCGGCCTGCTCAAGGCCGCCGATCGCGCCAGCGTGATCGGCGCGCGCACGATCCAGGTCTTCACTGACAATCCCACGGCCTGGCGGCGTCGGTCCGGTTTGCCGGCGCAGCTGGCGGAGTTCCGCGCCCGGCTGGCTGGGCACGGCATCGGCCCGATCGCCGTCCACGCGCCGTATCTCGTCAACCTGGCCGGCGCAGATGCCGAGTTCTGGCAGCGCTCGGTGGCGACGCTGGTCAACGACCTGGCCGTGGCCGAGGCCTTCGGCGCCCGCTTCCTCAATGTCCACGCCGGCTCGCATCGCGGGCACAGCCGAGTAGACGGCATCCGGCGGCTGGGCGAGGGCATCGCGCGGGTGCTCCGCGAAGCACCCGCGGCGGCCGATCGGGAGGCGCGGCCACTGCTGGTCGTGGAGAACTCGGTCGGCGCCGGCGAGACGGTGGGCAACACGCTCGAGGAGCTGGCCGAGGTGGTCGCCGCGGCCGATCGCTTTGGCGCGCCAATCGAGCGCGTCGGGGTCTGCCTCGACACCGCTCACCTGTGGGCCTACGGCTATCGGCTCGACAGACCCAAGGCAGTGGACGTGCTGGCGGAGCGGGCGCATGAGCTGCTCGGCGATCGGCTGGTCATGATCCACCTCAACGATGCCCGGACGGCCTGCGGCTCGCGGGTTGATCGGCACGAGCACATAGGCGCCGGCCAGATCGGAGCGGCGGCGATCCGGCGGTTGCTCGAGCATCCGCGCCTCGGGCGCCTGCCGACCGTCCTCGAGACGCCGGGCATGGACGCGGGCTACGACCTCGTCAACATGGAGCGGGTGCGGTTGCTGCTCGCCGGCAACGAGCGGCTGCCGGTCCTGCCACCGGAGGCATTCCAGACGCGCGGATCGCGCTCGCGCAGCGCCCCGCCGGCCGCCGACGAAGCCTGACCGGGACCGCCCTGCGGTGCAGCCCGCGAGACAGGGATTGGGCCGCACCGGACCGCACCTCAAAGCCCTCGACCGCTGCACCGTACGGCCCGCATGGGAGCCGTACCAAGGGCCTATATCGGTGGCGCATGCGAGCACCGGATGATGCCCCCGTCGCCAGCGAAGCGGCCGGGAAGAGGGGGCCCGCACAGCCGTCACCGGAGAGTGAATCCAGCGATGAGCGTCCAGAACGGACGGGCCTTCAACGAGTGGTTGAGGACCCAGCTGAAGGCGAAGAAGATGTCGCAGCGCCAGCTGGCGCAGCAGTCTGGTGTCGATCACTCGACGATCTCGCGCCTCGTGCGCGGCGACCGGACACCCTCGCTCGGCACTGCCTCGAAACTGGCCCGCGGCCTGCGTGAGCTGCGTGACGAGACTGACGCGCCGCAGTACTTCGGGCTAATGGGTGCCGCCGTCAGCCATCCGACCGCGCGCGTCGAGTACGCCCTGCGCGCCGACGACCTGCTGAGCGAGCCGCAGGTCCGCCAGGTGATGGAGTACTACCTCGCGTTGCGCATGCGCCGACTGGCCGCTGCCCGGCAGGGGATCGCCGGCACCACCGCGCACCTGACCAACACACGCACAGCCGACCGCTGATTTCACGCGCCGGCCGTGCCCCCGGCGCGCGAAACGAGACCTCCGCCCTAGGCGATGCCGGTTTATCTGGGGACCGGCATCGCTCTTCTTTGTGGCCCGCGCCTCACGCGTTCGGCTGGAAGTCCGCCTCGCGCCGCCGCCGGCCACCCTTCGTCTTGCGCGACAGCACGTAAGCGACGCTGCCCAGGATGATGATCGACAGCACGCTGATCGCCCGGTCCACGACGGTGATCGCCACCGCGTCGCTCTCCGGCACGCCGTAGATCAGGGTCAGGATGCCGACCACGCCGAGCTCGACGACGCCCAGCCCAGCGGGCGTGAACGGGATCGCCGTCAGCAGCGAGGCCGCGAGGGCAACGAAGAACGCGCCGCTGATGCCCAGGTGGACCTCCGTGAAGTTGAGCGCGGTGATGACGAGCAGCAGGCGCATCGCCTCTGTCGCCCAGATCAGCGCCGTCACGATCGCCAGCCATGGCACCTGGCGCTTGCCGACCGAGAAGACGCCCTCCTCGAAGCGATCGTAGTACTCGAGCATCTTCTGCTTTGCCGGCACCGGCGCCCGGACGATCAGCCGACGGCCGAAGTTGCGCACCGTGTACAGCCCGATGCTCAGGCCGAACACAACGGCCAGGCCTATCCCGAAGACCAGCTGCACCTCGGCCGGCAGACCCGCCCGAAAGCTCCAGAAGCCCGCCGCAAGGCCGAGGATTGCGATGGCGAAGAGATCGAAGATGCGCTCGATGAAGACCGTGCCGAAGGTCCGGCTGAGCGAGACCAGGAAGTTCGCCCGCAGCAGCCAGGCGCGGTAGACATCGCCGAGCTTGGCGGGAACGAGGCAGTTGACCAGCCAGGACAGGAACATGATCTCGGTTGAGTCGCGCAGCCCGATGCGCGTGCCGGCGCCCCGCAGCAGCAGCTGCCAGCGATAGCCGCGCAACGGAAAGCCCAGGTAGTAGACAGCAAACGCCGCCACCAGCAGCCACGGATCGGCCCCGCCAATCCGGGCCAGCGCCTCCTCGAGCCGGAAACCCGGCAGCTGCGTCACGAGCAGCCCCAGCAGGATGATCGGCAGCACGATCGAGACGATCGTCCGCGGGTCGCGCAGCCGCCGGCCGAGTGACAGCTGCTCCCGCTCGACCGCCTCCTCAGCCGAGCTCATGCTCGACGCCTGGTTCGTGCCGCCTTCCATCAGCCGCGCGCCGGCGTCGGCTGGATGCGCCTATTCCCGCGCAGCCACTGGACGCCCTTGGAGATGGGCATGCCCAGGCGGACGAGACGTGACGCACGGCCGGTGACGAGCTCCGTGCCCGCCGCCAGTGCGGCGCGCAGCCCGGCAGCCGAGGAGAGGTCGCCGTGCAGGATCGTGTAGGCCACGCCCACCTCCATGAGCGTGTGGGCATCGGTCGCAGCGACCGCCGGCAGGCCCGCGTCGTGTGCCAGCTCGGCCGCACGAAGGTTGCCGTCGCCAACCATCACCCGCGCGTTGTAGGCCTCGACGTAGTCGACCAGCTCGAGCAGCGCATGCCAGTCGCCGCCAGCGTTCCAACGTGCGCCCGATGACCTGAACCGGTCAAAAGGATGGGGCAGGCCCACGACGCCGCCCTGCTCGCGGATCGCCTGGACCGTGTCAAGCGCTGGCATGCCCGGGGCGACCGGCCGGGCAAGGTACAGCCCGATCAGGTCGCCACCCTGGCTGCGCACCTCCTGGCCGACAATGACCGTCAGCTCTGGCGGCGCGGCGTCGCGGCCGGCGAGCGCGCCGTCGATCCGCTCGTGATCGGTGATCGCGAGGTGCGTCAGACCGCGTGCGGCGGCCGCACGAACGACGGCCGCCGGGCTCGCGAGGCTGTCGAAGGAGGCCGAGGTATGGCAGTGCAGGTCGGCGAAGACCCGCTGCCCTGGCACCGCGCCCGTGGCCAGGCCGGGCATTGGCAATCTCAGATCTTCTGCACCAGCGACTTCTTGAAGAAGTCGAAGTGCTCGAGCGCCAGGCCGGTGCCCAGGGCGACGCAGTTGAGCGGATTCTCTGCGACGTGGCAGGGCACGCCGGTGACCTGGGTCAGCAGGCGGTCGATGTTGCGCAGCAGCGACCCGCCGCCGGACATGACCATGCCCTTGTCGATGATGTCGCTCGACAGCTCCGGTGGCGTCTCCTCCAGGACGTTGCGCACCGTGGCAACGATCTGCTGGAGTGGTGCTTCGAGGGCCTCGGTCACCTCCGAGCTGGTCAGCGGGATCGTTCGCGGCAAGCCCGCGATGAGGTCGCGGCCGCGAACGTCCATGTGCAGCTCGCGCTCCAGCGGCAGCGCCGTGCCGATGGTTATCTTGACCTCCTCGGCCGTGCGCTCGCCGATCATCAGGTTGTACTTCTTGCGCACGTAGCTGGCGATCGCCTCATCGAAGCGATTGCCGCCGACGCGGACCGAGCGAGCGACGACGATGCCCCCCAGCGAGATGACCGCGATCTCGCTCGTGCCGCCGCCGATGTCGATGATCAGGTTGCCTGACGGGCTGCTGATGGGCACGTTAGCGCCGATCGCCGCCGCCAGCGGCTCCTCGATCAGGTAGGCCTCGCGGGCTCCCGCCTTGAGCGCGGCGTCGCGCACGGCGCGCTTCTCGACGCTGGTCACGCCCGAAGGCACGCTGATCATCACGTCCGGCTTGGTGAACGAGCGGCCGGCCTTCTTGATGAAGTAGCGCAGCATCGCCTCGGTGATGACGTAGTCGGCGATGACGCCATCCTTCATCGGCCGGATTGCGCTGATGTTGCCCGGCGTGCGGCCGATCATCTCGCGCGCCTCGTCGCCGACGGCGACGATGTGGTTGTCGTCGCTGACCGCGACGACGCTTGGTTCCTGGATCACGACGCCCCGCCCCTTGACGTAGACGAGGATGTTGGCCGTGCCCAGGTCGATGCCGATCTTCATGCTGAGATGCCTGCCTGACTGTCAGAGACGAGCTCGACCTGCGCGCCCAGGTCGAGGAACTTGCGCTCGATGTTCTCATACCCCCGGCGGACGTGATGTCCGCCGTGAATGAGGCTCTCGCCCTGCGCGGCGAGGGCGGCGACGATGAGTGAGGCGCCGGCCCGCAGGTCGCCCATCTCGACCTCCGCGCCGTGCAACGGCGAGGGCCCGTGGATCAGCGCGTTGTGGTCGTCGACGAGCTCGACCCGCGCGCCGAGGCGACCGAGCTGTGACAGCCACTCGAGGCGGTCTTCGAAGATCGTCTCATGGAGGCGGCTCGTGCCGCGCGCCTGGCTGAGCAGCACTGACGTGGGCGGCTGCAGGTCAGTGGCCAGGCCGGGATAGGGCGCCGTCGCGACGTCGCTGGCGCGGTACTCGTCGCTGCCCGGCGGCGCGCCGCGGACCTCGATCGTGTCACGGCCGCAGGCGACCGCGACCCCCGTCTGGGCCATCACCTCGAGGAAGGCGCCCAGGTGCTCGCATGGCGCGGATTCGAGCGTCACCTCGCCGCCGGTGACCGCCGCGGCGACGACGAACGTGCCCGCCTCGATGCGGTCGGAGATGATCTGGTGATCGGCGCCGCGCAGCCGCCGTCGCCCGCTGACGACGATCGTGTCCGGGGCGGTGCGAGATACCTCGGCGCCCATCTTCTGCAGGAAGGCGATCAGGTCGTCCACCTCGGGCTCCCGGGCGGCGGGCCGGATGGTAGTCGTGCCGTCGGCAAGCACGGCGGCCAGGATGGCGTTCTCAGTGCCCATCACGGTCACCTGCGGGAAGGTCAGCTCAGCGCCGCGCAGCCGGCCCGGCGCGCGGGCGAAGTAGTAACCGTTGCGGTAGTCGATCTCGGCGCCCAGCGCGCGCATCGCGTCGACGTGCAGGTTGACCGGACGCCGCCCGATGCGGTCGCCGCCGGGGTTGCTGATGATCACCCGCCCGAAGCGCCCAAGCAGCGGCCCGAGCAGGATGAACGAGGCGCGCATCTTGGCCGCCGCCTCGAGTGGCACGAAGAGCCATTCGACGTCCCCGGCGGCGACCTCGTACGTCCCCTCGGCCGGGTGGTCGACGGTCACGCCCAGGTCCTGCAGCACGCCGGCCATGACGCGCACGTCCTCGATCTCAGGCACGTTCGTGAAGCGGCAGCGCTCGCCGGTCAGCGTTGCCGCGGCGAGCATCTTGAGCGCTGCGTTCTTGCTGCCGCTGACCCGCAGGCGACCGCGCAGCGGGCGGCCGCCGGTGACGCGGAACGCCTGCGGCGCGACGGGCGGTGCCTGGTACTCCCAGTGGAAGAGTCGATCGCCGGCCAAGGGGCTACCCGCGCGAGCGCGGACCCTCCCGCCGGCGCCGCTCGGCGACACGGATGCGCAGCAGCGCTCGCTGCAGCGCGGCACGGGCACGGGCCAGGTCTGCCGGCTCCTCGAAGCCCTCGGCCAGGGCACGCTCGGCCTCGCGGCGTGCCTCCTCCGCGGCCTCCAGGTTGATCTCCGATGCCATGTCCGCCGTCTCGGCCATGACAACGACCTTGTCCGGGCGGACCTGCAGGAAGCCACCGGCGATGGCGAAGAACTCCTCCTCGCCGCCGCGCCGGATGCGCAGCTCGCCCACGCCAAGCGTCGTCAGCAGCGGCGCATGATGCGGCAGCACGCCCAGCTCGCCCTCGATGCCTGGGCAGACCACGCTGTCGACCTCCTCGCTGAAGGCGAGGCGCTCGGGCGTGACGATCTCGAGCAGGAGGGTCACTCGCCCTTCTCCAAGCGGGCGGCGTTCTCGCGCACGTCGTCGATCGTGCCGGCAAGGAAGAACGCCTGCTCGGGCAGGTCGTCAGCGTTGCCGTCGAGGATGTCCTTGAACGAGGCGACGGTGTCGCGGATCGGCACGTACTTGCCCTCACGGCCGGTGAAGACGGCGGCAACGAAGAACGGCTGGCTCATGAAGCGCTGCAGCCGGCGGGCGCGCGAGACGGTCTGCTTCTGCTCCTCTGACAGCTCGTCGATGCCCAGGATGGCGATGATGTCCTGCAGGTCGCGGTATGCCTGCAGGATGCGCTGCACCTCGCGCGCCACGGCGTAGTGCTCCTGGCCGACGATGTTCGGGTCGAGCACGCGCGACGTCGAGGTCAGCGGGTCGACGGCCGGGTAGATGCCCAGCTCGGTCAGGTAGCGCTCGAGGCGGATCGAAGAGTCGAGGTGGCCGAAGGTCGTCGCCGGCGCCGGGTCGGTGTAGTCGTCAGCCGGCACGTAGATCGCCTGCAGCGAGGTGATCGAGCCCTTCTTGGTCGAGGTGATGCGCTCCTGCAGACCAGCCATCTCGGTCGCCAGGTTGGGCTGATAGCCGACTGCCGAAGGCATCCGGCCGAGCAGCGCGGAGACCTCCGAGCCCGCCTGCGTGAAGCGGAAGATGTTGTCGATGAAGAGCAGCACGTCGCGGCCCTCATCGCGGAAGAACTCGGCCATCGTCAGGCCGGTCAGGCCAACGCGCAGGCGCGCGCCCGGCGGCTCGTTCATCTGGCCGAAGACCATCACGGTCTTGTCAATGACGCCCGACTCGGTCATCTCGTGCAGCAGGTCGTTACCCTCGCGCGAGCGCTCGCCCACGCCGGCGAAGACCGAGTAGCCGCCGTGCTCCTCGGCGACGTTGCGGATCAGCTCCTGGATGATCACCGTCTTGCCCACGCCGGCGCCGCCGAAGACGCCGACCTTGCCGCCCTTGGCGAAGGGCGCGATCAGGTCGATGACCTTGATGCCCGTCTCGAAGACCTCGGTTGCCGTGGTCTGCTCATCGAAGGCTGGCGCGGCGCGGTGAATAGGATGAGTCTCGCCGGCATCGACCTTGCCCTTGTCGTCGATCGGCTGGCCGAGCACGTTGAACACGCGGCCCAGCGTCGGCGGCCCGACGGGCACGCTGATCGGCGAGCCGGTGTCGACCGCGGTCGTCCCGCGGGCAAGCCCATCGGTCGTGGTCATGGCCACCGTCCGTACCCAGTTGTTGCCAAGGTGCTGCTGGACCTCGCAGATCAGCGATTCGCCAGGGCGCTGGATCTCGACCGCATTGAAGATCGCCGGCAGCGAGCCGGCAGGGAACTCGATGTCTACGACGGGGCCGGTGACGGCGATGACCCGCCCGCTGGCCGGTGCGGCAACTGCCATGTCTGCTTGCTCCTCCTGCGACGACCTAGAGCGCCTGCGCGCCGGTCGCGATCTCGATCATCTCGCGGGTGATGTTGGCCTGGCGGACCTTGTTGTAGGTCAGCGTCAGGTCCTCGATCAGCTCCTGTGCGTTCTCAGTGGCGTTCTTCATCGCGACCATCCGCGCCGACTGCTCGCTGGCGGTCACCTCGAGCACGGCCTGGAAGACGCGAGTGGCGACGTAGCGCGGCAACAGGTTGCGCAGCACCTCGTCAGGATTGGGCTCGAAGATGAACTGCCGGCCCGGGATGCCCTCGGCAGCAGTGTCGGACGGCTCGACCGGCAGCAGCCGATCGACGACCGGCCGCTGCGACAGCGTCGAGATGAAGCGAGGGTAGACCAGGTCGATCGTCGCGTACGTGCCGGCGATGTAGTCGTCGGTCAGCAGTCGCGCCAGCGGCACGACCTGGGCGAATGTCGGCCGATCGCCGAATCCATCGAACGAGGCCGCGATCGGCACCCTCGCGCGGCGCATCGCCGCCTGGCCCTTGCGGCCGACGGTCACCACGCGCAGCTCGCCTTCGTGCTCGGTGATCAGCTGGGCGGTGAAGCGGATGGTGTTCGTGTTGAGCGAGCCGGCCAGACCGCGGTCGGTCGTCAGCAGCACGACCGCCCGCGTGCCTCCTTCGCGCTTGGCCAGCAGCGGGTGCTCCTCCTCGCCCAGAACCGACGCCAGGTCAGCCAGGACCTCGTCGATCTTGTCCGCGTATGGCCGCGACTGAAGTGTCGAATCCTGTGCCCGCTTCAGCTTCGAGGCAGCGACGAACTGCATCGCGCGCGTGATCTGCTTGATGTTGCGCACCGACGCGATGCGTCGCCGGATCTCTCGCTGGCTGGGCATCGATCAGGCGCTGAAGGTCTGCTTGAACGATTCGGTGGCCGAGCGCAGTCCGTTGACGATCTCGTCGCTCAGCTCCTTCTTGTCGCCGAGCGCCGTGAGGAGCTCGGCGCGCTCGGCCTCGAGGAAGCGATAGAACTGCGTCTCGAACTCGCGGATGCGCGGCGTCGGCACGTCGTCAAGGAAGCCGTTGGTCACGACCCACAGGATCGCCACCTGCTTCTCGACCGCCAGCGGCTCGTACTGCGGCTGCTTCAGCACCTCCGAGGTCTTCTCACCGCGGGTCAGCTGGTCGCGCGTGGCCTTGTCGAGGTCGGAGGCGAACTGGGCGAAGGCGGCCAGCTCGCGGTACTGGGCCAGGTCCAGCTTCAGCGGGCCGGCGACCTTCTTCATCGCCTTGGTCTGGGCCGCCGAGCCCACGCGCGAGACCGAGATGCCGACGTTGAGCGCCGGCCGCTGGCCGGCGTTGAACAGGTCCGATTCGAGGTAGATCTGGCCGTCGGTGATCGAGATGACGTTGGTCGGGATGTAAGCCGACACGTCGTTGGCCTGCGTCTCGATGATCGGCAGCGCCGTCAACGAGCCGCCGCCGAAGCCCTCGTTCAGCCGGGCCGCGCGCTCGAGC
This sequence comes from Candidatus Limnocylindrales bacterium, assembly GCA_035553915.1. Taxonomy (GTDB): domain Bacteria; phylum Chloroflexota; class Limnocylindria; order Limnocylindrales; family CSP1-4; genus JALYGJ01. The sequence continues at coordinate 35,466 of DATMJK010000059.1, forward strand.
AGGCGGCTGTGGAGGTAGAAGACATCGCCCGGGTAGGCCTCGCGACCGGGCGGTCGGCGGAGCAGCAGCGACATCTCGCGATAGGCCCAGGCGTGCTTGGTCAGGTCGTCGTAGACGCATAGCGCGTCGCGGATGGACTGGCCGCCCAGCTCGATTCCGTTCTCCATTACCTCCTCGCCCATCGCGCAGCCTGAGTACGGGGCCAGGTACTGGAGTGGCGCTGGCTCCTCCGCGCCGGCGACGACGACGATGGTGTGGTTCATCGCGCCGTATTGCTCGAGCACGGCGACCGTCTTGGCCACCGTCGAGAGCTTCTGGCCGATGGCGACGTAGATGCAGACCATGCCCTTGCCGGCTTGGTTGATGATCGCGTCGATGGCTACGGCAGTCTTCCCCGTCTGCCGGTCGCCGATGATCAGCTCACGCTGGCCGCGACCGATCGGGATCAGCGCGTCGATCGCCTTGATGCCAGTCTGGACCGGCGTGTCGACCGACTTGCGGGTGATCACGCCAGGGGCGATGCGCTCGACCGGCCGCGTCCGCTTGGCGTTGATCGGACCCTTGTCGTCGAGTGGCCGGCCGAGCGGGTCGACCACGCGGCCGATCAGCTCCGGCCCGACGGGCACCTCGACCACGCGACCGGTGGTCTTGACCTGATCGCCTTCCTTGATCTGCTTGAAGTCGCCCAGGATGACCGCGCCGACCGTCTCCTCCTCGAGGTTCAGCGCCATGCCCATCACACCGCCCGGAAACTCGAGCAGCTCCGAGGCGAGCGCGTCACCCAGGCCGTACACCTGGGCGATGCCGTCCCCGACCTCGACGACGGTGCCCACTGAGCGCGTCTCGACGCCGGCCTCGAACTCGTCGATGGCGGACTTGATGATGGTCGTGATGTCGGCGGATCGGATGGCCATTGGGTCTCCTGTCAGGCGCTCGCGGTGAGCCTTGTGCGCAGTCTTTCGAGGCGGCCGCGGACGCTGCCGTCGATCAGCCGGTCGCCGAGGCGAACAGCGATCCCGCCGATGAGTGAGGGATCGACCTCGAGCGACAGCTCGACGCGCCCGCCGGCGATGTCGACCAGCCGCCGCTCCAGCTCGGCCACGTCGGTGTCAGACAGAGGCGCGGCGCTGATCGCCGTCGCCTCGACGACGCCGGCGCGGCGGTTGTACAGCCGGCGGAACTCCTCGGTGATGCGCGGCAGCTGCTCCAGCCGGCGGCGGCGCAGCACGAGCAGCAACAGGTTGCGCACCTGCGGCAGGGCATCCGCGCCGAGCGCGCCGGTGATCGCCGCGCTGCGCGTCTCCAGGGGCACCGCCGGATCCTCGAGCCGCCTGACCATCTGCCCATCCGCCAACGCCGCCGAGAACCGCTCCAGCTGCTGGCGCCACTGCTCGACGGTGCCGTCGCGCAGGGCGATCTCGAAAGCGGCCTCGGCGTAGCGGCGCGCGCTGGTCGTCGGGCGGGCCATCAGGCACCCCGCCCGGTCGAGCCCCGGCCGCGCGTTCCGCGCTCGGCTGCCACCTGGCCGAGGAACTCGTCGACAAGCCGGCGCTGACGGTCGTCGCTCATCGTCTCATTGATCACCCGGCCGGCAGCGAGCAGGGCCAGGTCGGCGACCTGGTCGCGAACGTCAGCCAGCGCGCGCAGGCGTTCGGCCTCGATGTCAGCCGTCGCCCGCTCGCGCAGGCGCTCGATCTCGGCTCGCGTCTCGGCCAGGTCACGCTCGCGCGACTCGTCGGCGACCTTCTGCGAGCGAGCGAGGACATCCTGTGCCTCCGTGCGGGCAGCGGCCAGCACGGCCAACCGCTCCTCCGCCGCGCGCTCGCGCTCCTGCCGCGCCGCGTCTGCATCACGCAGTCCCTGCTCGATGCGCGAACGGCGCTCCTCCAGCACCCCGCCGATCCGGCGAAAGGCGACGAAGTAGAGGATGGCCAGGAAGATCAGGAACGTCGCCGCCTGGGTGACGACCCAGAACAGGTTGATCTGGAAGCCGGTCTCGGCGTCGAAGACGGTCGTCAGGCCGTCGCCAAAGCTCGAGACCGCGGCGGCGAGCAAGATCATCGCCGGCTCTCTCTATGCTGCCGTCTAGCCGAGGAAGATGGCCAGGATGCCGACGACCACCGCCAGCACGCCGAGGCCCTCGGCGAAGGCGGCGCCGATGATGAACGTCGCGCGGATCTGCGGCGCGGCGTCAGGGTTGCGGCCGATGGCGCTGGTCGCCATGCCGGTCAGGATGCCGATGCCCAGGCCGGGGCCGATGACGCCCAGCGCGGCGAGGCCCGCTCCGATGATCTCCATGTTCTCGTTGCTCCTCCTGCTTGCCGGCCGGTGGCCGGTCGATTGGCCTTGAGTCAGGGCTCAGGCGTTTGCCTGGCCGTGGACCTCCGGTTGAATGTTGCCCTCCGGCAGCGCCGGCTCCCGATGGCCCGCCCCATGCTCGTCATGGTGCTCTTCGTGGTGGCTCTCGATCGCGGCGATGGTGAACATCAGCGCCAGCACCGAGAAGATCAGCGCCTGCATGAAGTTGAGCAGCACCTCGAGCCCGAACATCGCGACCGGGATGAGGAAGATCGTGAGGGCGCTGATCACGCCGAGCGCGATCTCGCCAGCGTAGATGTTGCCGAAGAGACGCATCGACAGCGTGACCGGCTTGACGAACTCGAGCAGGAACTCGAGCACGCCGACGAACAGCCCGATGATGCCCGCCCCGATGCCGTCCTTGAACGCGCGCAGGCTGAAGAACTTGCCGAAGTAGCCGCCAAGGCCGAGCGCGCGCACGCCCTCGATGTGGAACATCGCGAACGCGACGACGGCCAGGCCAATGGTCACGTTGACGTCGCTCGTGGGCGCGCGCAGCTCGAGCGTCCGGCCGACGAACGGCATCAGGCCGCTCCAGTTGCTGAGCAGGATGAACAGGAAGAAGGCAACGAAGACCGGCACGTAACGCCGCGCCGCCGGACCGCCGAGCGAGGTGGCGAAGTTGGCCAGGCCCTCGTAGACGTACTCGAGCGCGTTCTGCCGCCGGCCGGGCACGACCGACACGCCGCGCGACAGCAGGATCGCCAGGACTAGGATGACCAGCATCACGATCCAGCCGGTGAAGATCGAGGCCGGGATGTTCAGCTGGAAGGTCAGGATGTCAGCCGAGGCCGCCTCGCCGAAGACGATGTGCGGCGCCGGCAGCTCGAAGTTGGCCAGGATCGCGTCCTGCGGGAAGGCGAACGGCTGGCCCTCAGCGTGAGCCGGCTCGCAGGGCACGACGCCCGGCTCGCAGGCGTAGGGCGGGACGACGAAAAGGGCCGCTGCCTGGAGCGCGATGATCGCCGCGATGGCCAGCACCAGCCAGCGGACGTTGCCCTTCAGCGGCGCACGGACGACCTCACCCGACGTCTCGACGACGTCGCTGCCGATCTCGGGCCCGAGCGCCTCTCGCATGCGCTTCTCGGATTCGTCGGTCACTCTCTCCCCGCTCGGCGCGGCCTTGCCAGCCGCGCTCGACAGTCTGATCTGGGCTCAACTCTGGCTGGGGCTTGTCTTTGGCTGGGAGTTCTCTACTCGAACCGGGCCAGGAACCGGGTTATCAGCACGTAGACGCCGTAACCTCCGCCCCCGAAGCCGAGGAGCAACCCCACCAGCACGAAGATGGGAAGCGTTCCCAGGCTCTGGTCCAGCCAGTATCCGAGCAGGACCCCGATGAGCGTCGTGACCAGCAAAGTGATCGCGATCTCCGAGAAGAGGGCCAGGTATGCACCCGCCCGCCCGAACTCGTTCATCGGCCTCCCGGCAACGCGGGGCGAGTATAGCAGCCGCTCACGGCCTGCCCTGTTCGCCGCCCGGCTTGTCTCGGTCTGCCGGCGAGCCGGCCGGCTCGGGCGGGTCCGGCTCGGGCCGGTCCACCATCTCACGCAAGCCGCTCAACAGTTCCGGCTCGGGCTCGTCGGGGTAGTTGCGCCGCTCGAGGCTACCCTCGGCGCGGCGGGTCAGCACGTACAGCACGACGCCGCCGGCGACGACGATGATCAGGAACGCCGAGATCTGGCCGCGTCCTGACAGGGCCAGGCTCAGCACAGCCAGCACGGTGCACAGAGCGTAGATGACAAGCACTGCCCGTCGATGCGAGAGCCCCAGGTCGAGCAGCCGGTGGTGGAAGTGACCGCGATCCGGTGAGAACGGGGATCGGCGCTCGGATAGGCGCCGGAGGATGATCCAGAAGGTGTCGATGATCGGCACGCCCAGCACGAGCAACGCCACCGCCACCTTGGCCGAGCCGATGACTGACAGCACCGCCAGCGCGTAGCCAATGGCGAACACGCCCGCCGTGCCTAGGAAGATCCGCGCCGGGTGGAAGTTGAACGGCAGGAAGCCGAGCAGCGAGCCAGCGAGCAGGGCGCACAGCAGCGCGACCATCGGCTGCGGCTCGGGCGGGAAGAGCGAGACGGCGCCGAGCGTGACGGCGGCGATCAGAGCAATGCCTGTCAGCAGGCCGTCCAGGCCATCGACGAAGTTCGCGCTGTTGATCATGCCCACGACCCACAGCGCCGTCACCGCCATCGCCGCCGGCCCGGCGAAGCGCAGCGGCGGGCCGCCGAGCGGGTTGGCCATGTTGTCGATCAGCACACCGCTGGCGATCGCGATCAGGGCCAGCAGCGCCTGGCCGCCGAACTGCCAGCGCGCGCGCAACTCGAAGCGGTCGTCGAGGTAGCCCAGGATGGCCCCGACCGCGACGCCGCCGAACAGGGCGGCGACCTGCGGGACGCGCACGGCGCGCATCGGTGGCGCCACGCCGAGCGCCTGGGCGACGACGAAGCCAATGGTTCCGACACCGACCAGCGCGAGCGCGATCGCCAGGCCCCCGCTGCGCGGCGTCGGCTGCTCATGGACCCGCCGCGCGGCCCCCGGCAGGTCGATCGTCTTGAGGCGCGGCGCCAGGCGGATGGCCAGCGGCGTCAGCAGGAACGAGGCGACGGCCGTGGCCGCCGCTGCGGCGAGCAGGAGGGGGACGTACGAGAGGGCCGCGTCGATGGCCGCCTGGGTCACCTCTCGGGCAGGCCCGGCACCGGGAAGCGGCCGCACATCGCGCGCACCTCGGCGGCCAGGCCGGCCTTGGCCTGATCGTCGTCACGACCCTCGATCGCACCCACGATCAGCCGCCCGATGTCGCGCATCTCGGCCGTGCCGAAGCCGCGCGTCGTGGTCGCGGGCGTGCCGACGCGGATGCCTGAGGCGATGTTCGGCGGGTTGGCATCGAAGGGGATGGCGTTCTTGTTGACGGTGATGCCGATCTCGTCGAGCAGGGCCTCGGCCTCGCGGCCGGTGACGCCGAGCGGCGTGACGTCGACGAGCATCAGGTGGTTGTCCGTGCCGCCGGAGACGACGCGCGCGCCGTGGTCGGCGAGCGTCTCGGCCAGCACGCTCGCGTTCTCGACGGTGCGTCGCATGTCCTCGCGGAAGTCTCCTTCTGCGGCAAGCTTGAGGGCTACTGCCTTGGCAGCGATGACGTGCATCAGCGGCCCGCCCTGGATGCCCGGGAAGACCGTCTTATCGACCTGCCTGGCGAGGTCGGCGCGGCTGAAGACCAGGCCGCCGCGCGGGCCGCGCAGGGTCTTGTGGGTGGTCGTCGTCACGAGATCGGCGTGCGGGAAGGGATTCGGATGGAGGCCGGCGGCGACCAGGCCGGCGATGTGCGCCATGTCGACCATCAGCAGCGCGTCGACCTCGCGGGCGATGGCAGCCATGCGCTCGAAGTCGATGATCCGCGGGTAGGCGCTGGCGCCGGCGACGAGCATCTTGGGTCGCACCTCGTGCGCCTGGGCAGCGAGCGCGTCGTAGTCGATCCGGGCGTCGTCCTCGCGGACGCCGTAGGCGTGGACCTCGAACCACTTGCCGCTGAAGTTGACCGGTGAGCCGTGGGTCAGGTGGCCGCCGTGGGCGAGGCTCATGCCCAGGATGCGGTCGCCGATCTCGAGCACTGCCAGGTAGGCGGCCATGTTCGCCTGCGCGCCCGAGTGGGGCTGGACGTTGACATGCTCCGCGCCCGGGAAGAGTGCCAGCGCGCGCTGCTGAGCGAGGCGCTCAGCCTCGTCCACGAACTCGCAGCCGCCGTAGTAGCGCTTGCCGGGCAGCCCCTCAGCGTACTTGTTGGTCAGCCACGAGCCCTGCGCCTCGAGCACGGCTGCGAAGGCGTAGTTCTCGCTGGCGATGAGCTCGATCTTCCAGCGCTGGCGCTCCGCCTCGCCGAGCATCTGCGCCCACAGATCCGGATCGACCTCGGCCAGCGATGCCCAGGCGGTCGGAGAGGAGGTCGGGACGCTCATCAGCGGTCAAGTGTAGCGGTGGCTGCCCGGACATCTCGCTCGCTGAGCGCGCCCTCGCGCAGCACCCGCGCGGGCTCGCCGGCGAGGCAGGCGACGACCGTCGAAGGGACCCCGCCGCGGACCGGGCCGTCATCGATGACCAGCTCGATTGCCTCGCCGAGAGAGGCCAGCACCTGCTGGGCGGTCGTCGCGTCAGGCTGGCCGGACACGTTGGCTGACGACGCCGCGATAGGCCCGAGCAGCCGCGCCAGCGCTCGCGGCACGTGGTGGTCTGGCAGCCGCAGGCCGAGCGTCGGCCGGCCGCCGCCCAGCTCCGCCGGCAGCTCTACGTCAGGTCGCCGATCTAGGACGAGCGTCAGCGGGCCGGGCCAGTAGCGCTCGGCCAGGGCCATGGCTGCGGGAGGCAGCTGCGCGATCGCGCGCGCCTGCGCGAGCGAGTCGATGAGCAGCTGGATGCCCTTCTCCGCCGAGCGCCGTTTGGCCTCGATGAGCCGGCTGACACCCGCCTCGTTCGGTAGCACCGCCACGCCGTAAACGGTCTCGGTCGGGACGGAGATGACGCCGCCGCCGCGCAGGCACTCAGCGGCGCGTTCAATCGCGCCTGGCGCCAGAGAAGAGATCAGCTCAGCCACGGCTCAATTCTGCGACGCGCGGCAGCCCGGCGAGGTCAGCGTGGATGGCCATGACCCAGCCGGGCAGACGGCGCGGAACCTCCGCGGCCAGCGCATCCGCCTGGTCGGCACCAATCTCGAGCAGCGCCACCGCCCCCGCGGCGCTCGCCGCCGGCAGCTCGTCAAGCAGGCGGCGGACCAGGCCGAGCCCGTCCGGGCCACCGTCGAGCGCCAGGCGCGGCTCGAAGCTGGCTGCAATTGGCAGCGCCGGCAGCACGGACGACGGGATGTAGGGCAGGTTGGCTGCGACCAGGTCAGCCTGCCCGGCGCCGGGCAGTGCCAGCAGGTCAGCTTGGGCGAATTCGATCGTGTCGGCGACGCCGTGGCTGACGGCGTTCTCCATGGCCAGCCGCAGGGCATCGGCCGAGGCGTCGGTCGCGCGCAACCGCACGTCAGCCGCGAAGCCGCGACGACGGCACTCGACGGCCAGGCTGATCGCCACCGCGCCGCTGCCCGTGCCGACGTCCCATGCGGCCAGCGGCTGCGCGCCGGCCGGCCGCGGCGCACCCGTCAGTCGCCGGCCCAGCCAGTCCAGCGCCAGCTCGACGAGCAGCTCCGTCTCCGGCCGCGGGATCAACGCCCGTGGGTCGACGCTGAAGGCCAGGCCGTAGAACTCCTTCAAGCCGCGGATGTAGGCCACTGGCTCACCTGCTGCGCGGCGATCCAGCAGCTCGGTGAAACGTGCCGCCTGGGCGGCCGAGACGGCGACCTCTGGATGTGCCATCAGGCCCGCCCGGCCGAGACCCAGGATGTGGCCGAGCAGCAGCTCGGCATCGAGCCGGGCGCTCTCAGAGCCCGCCTCGCGCAGCCGGGCGGAGCCATCTGCCAGCAGCCAGCCGATCGTCAGCTCAGCCATCGAGCCAGGCCAGGAGGTCGTGCAGCTGGACCACCGCGCCTGCCGCCCAGGCCTGAGGCGAGCAGGCCATCGGGTACGGACGTGGCGGGTCCTCTGAGCGTGGCTCGCCGGAGAACAGCTCGGGCAGGCTGGCGTCCGGGAAGTGCTCGGCCGCCTCGAGGATCGTCCGTGCCACCATCCGCGCCTCCGCTGCCAGGCCGTAGCGCGCGAAGCCGGCGGCGCAGATCGCGTTGTCGTGCGGCCAGACGCTACCCTCGTGGTAGCTGAGCGGGTCGTAGCCACCCGTATCGCGGGCCAACGTGCGGATGCCCCAGCCGCTCCACATGGCCGGTGCGAGCAGCACCCTGGCCACCGATGCCGCCCGGTCCGGCGGGGCCGTGCCTGTCCAGAGCGCGTGGCCGGCGTTCGAGGCAACGGCGTCGACGGGCCGCTTCAGCCCGTCCAGGGCGAGCGCGTAAGTGCCCGCATCGGCCATCCAGAAGGCGTCCTCGAAGCGCTTCTGCAGCAGCGCCGCCGCCCGCTCCTGCCGCTCGGCGATGCGCGCCTCTCCGCGCAGGCCAGCGAGGCGGGTCATACCCAGCCGCGCAGCGTGGACGTAGGCCTGCACCTCGACCAACGCGATCGGACCCTCGGCGATGCGCCCGTCGTGGAAGCGGACGGCGGTCTGCGAATCCTTCCAGCCCTGGTTGGCCAGGCCGCGCCGGGAGTGGCGCTCGTACTCGACGAACCCGTCGCCATCGGTGTCGCCGTGCTCGTCTATCCAGCGCAGCGCGGCCAGCGCATGTGGCCACAGCTGCTCGAGCGCTGCCCGGTCGCCTGTCTGACGGACGTACGCGTCGAGCAGCATCAGCCAGAGCGGGGTGGCATCGACGGTCCCGTAGTACGGCGTGTGCGGTATCTCGCCCAGCCGCGCCATCTCGCCCGTCCGCAGCTCGTGCAGGATCTTGCCCGGCTGCGCATCGCGCCAGTCGTCATGTTCGGTCGCCTGCAGCCGCGCGAGCACGGTCAAGGTGTCGCGCGCCAGCTCGGGCAGGTGGCGCAGCAGCTGCAACGCGGCAATGATCGAGTCGCGACCGAAGAGCGTGCTGTACCACGGCAGGCCGGCCGCGAAGTAGCGCTCGCCGCTGGCGGCCTCGGTGTTGAGCAGCATCCGCAGATCAGTGACGGCCTGATGGTGGGCGCTGCCTTGCCAGCCCGGGACCGGCGTAAAGCTGGCACGCCACTCGCGGATGGCGCGAGCGGGCTCCTCGTGGCGCGCATCAGCACTGCCGGCGCTGTCGGTCGAGATCTGCAGCTGGAACTCCTGCCCCTCCGCGGGCGCCAGGCGCATGGAGGCCACCAGGACGGCACCGTCCGCGCTCCGTCGCGCGCTAAGGCCGGACGCGGTCACGAACGTCCAGCGCTCGAGCCCATCCAGCCCGCGATGGCCAAGCTGCACCCTCCCCCGGCCAATCGCCGGCTCGAGCCGTTGCCCGCGCTTCGGTCGGGCGGCCCCGCGGACCTCGAAGATGTCCGCGAAGTCTGCTTCCAGATGAAGGGCGAGCTCGGCCGTTCTCGCCTCGGCCGAGCGATTGACCAGGCGCACGCGCTCGATCAACGTGCCGCCGGCGACATGCCGCTCGCGGCGAATCGCCAGGCCGCCGTCATCGGCCGCCAGCTCGACCAGCTCTCCATAGCCGTCGACACGGCGGTGCTCCCGCGGCTCCGGCGCCGAACCATTGATCAGCAGCTCCAGGCGGGAGAGGACACGCGTGTCGCCCTCGTACAGGCCGAGGCCCTGGTCGCCGGCGCGCACGTCGCCACGCTGGTCGCTGACCAGGTACAGCGCGCCGTGCTTGATGACCGAGGTGCCGCGCAGGTCGCGCGCCCGCCCATCTCGGCTTTCGCCCTGTTCGGCCGCAAAGACGTCCTCGGTGCTCATTGGCCGGTCGCCTCAGGCAGCCGCGCCACCCGGCTCGTCGGCAAGCTGGGCCAGCCGCTGTGCCTGGTCGAGCTCGATCAGTTCGTCGAGCAGCCGGTCGAGCTCACCGTCCAGTACGCCCGGCAGGTTATGCAGATCGCGGTCGATGCGGTGATCGGTCAGCCGATCCTGCGGGAAGTTGTATGTCCGGATCTTTTCCGCCCGCTCGGCCGAGCCGACCATGCTGCGCCGCACCTCGGCCTCGGCTTCGTGGGCCTTGCGCTGCTCCATCTCGAGCAGCCGCGCGCGGAGCACGGTCATCGCCTTGGCACGGTTCTTGTGCTGGCTCTTCTCGTCCTGGATGGCGACCACCAGGCCCGATGGCAGGTGGGTGATGCGCACGGCCGAGTCGGTGGTGTTCACGCTCTGGCCGCCCGGGCCCTGCGAGCGGTAGACGTCGATGCGAAGGTCCTTCTCGTCGATCTGCACGTCGACCTCGTCTGCCTCGGGCAGGACGGCGACGGTGGCCGTGCTTGTGTGGATGCGGCCGCTTGATTCGGTCTGCGGCACGCGCTGGACGCGGTGGACGCCGCCCTCGTACTTCAGCCGGCTGTAGGCACCCTGGCCGCGAACCTCGAAGATCACCTCGCGCAGGCCACCGATGCCAGTCTCGCTGGCGCTGAGCAGCTCGGTCTGCCAGCGCCGCCGCTCCGCGTAGCGGCTGTACATCCGGAACAGCTCAGCGGCGAAGAGTGTCGCCTCGTCGCCCCCGGTGCCGGCACGGATCTCGATGATCACGTTGCGCTCGTCATTTGGGTCGCGCGGCAGGAGCAGCACGCGCAGGCGCTCTAGCGCCGCCGCCTCCTCGTGCTCGCCTCCCTCGATGAGCTCCTGGGCCATCCGCCGCAGCTCAGGATCGGCCTCGGTCTCACGCGACTGGCGCGCGCTGGCCAGCGCCTCGCGCGTCCGGCGCAGCGAGCGGTACTCCTCGACGATCGGCGCCAGCTGGGCATGCTCCTGGCCAAGCCGGCGGGCCAGGTCCTGGTCCGTCAACACCTCGGGCCGAGTCCACTCCTGCTCGATCTCGGCCAGCCGCCGCTCGATCTCCTCCAGCCGCTGGTCGAGGCTCATTGGGCCAGGCTGTCGGCCGGTCCTGAGGGCTCAGCGGCCGGCTCGCGGCCGGGCTGGTCGTCAGTCGCCGCCGGCAGGTCCTCGCCCGGACCCGGGATCGGGCGGCGCGCAGGATCGAGGCTGCCCTCCGGTGCGGTATCGCCGTTGGCGGCCAGCGCCTCACGCATCGAGGCGATGGCAACCTCGATCATCGAGTCATCCGGCTGGCGCGTCGTGATCGCCTGCAGCCAGATGCCGGGCAGGAACAGCCAGCGGATCCACCAGCGATGACGGTGTCGGGCACCAAAGCGCAGGATCTCGTAGGCGATCGAGGCGATGACCGGCAGCATCGCGATCCGACCGAGGATGCTGACTAGCAGGGTCTGGCCGGCAAACAGGCTGAAGAGCAGGATGCTGAGCACGATGAACACGACCAGGAACTCCGTCCCGCAGCGCTGGTGCGCTGTCGGGTAGCGGCGCACGTGTTCCACGTCGAGCGGGTCGTCGCGCTCGAGCGCATGGATCGTCATGTGCTCCGCGCCGTGGTATTGGAAGACACGCCGGATCTCACCCGACTGGCTGACCAGCAGCAGGTAGCCGACGAAGATGACCACGCGGATCAGGCCTTCGAGGATGTGCTCGAGCAGCGCCTGGTCCGGACCCAGCGTTGCCCGCGTCGTGAAGTTGGCGATCAGCAACGGCAGCAGCACGAACAGGCCTATCGCCAGCCCAAGCGTGAAGAGCAGCGTCAGCGCGATCGCGCCGCGCCCCATCTCCTCGCCGGCGGCTCGTGCTTGGACCTGGCCTGAGCGCATCAGCCAGCGCGTCCCAACGACCAGCATCTCGTACAGCACGACCAAGCCGCGGAAGAACGGCGCGCGCGCGAAACGGTTGCGGTGGAGGATGGAGTTGAGCGGCTCGGCGGTGGCGACGATCGATCCGTCCGGGTGGCGCAGCGCGATCCCGATCGCGTTGCGGCCGCGCATCAGCACGCCCTCCATCAGGGCTTGGCCGCCGTAGTCGACGCGTGGCATCAGCGCAGTCTAGGCCCGGGCCGCGCTGGGACAGCGAACGGGCGGCACGCGCTCAGGCGCGCGCGGAACGCTCGAGGCGCCTCTGGAAGCGCTCGACCTGGCCGGCCGTGTCGACGATCGTCTGCTTGCCGGTGAAGAAGGGGTGGCAGTTCGAGCAGATCTCGACGCGCAGCGATTCCTGGGTCGAGCCGACCTCGAAGGTCGTATGGCACGAGCCGCAGGTCACCTGGGCCTTCTGGTAGCGAGGATGGATGTCCGTCTTCATGCCGCATCCCCGGCGCCGGCAGCAGCCAATGCGGCGGGCGCCTCCGCGACGACACGCACCCGCTTCTTGTCACGGCGCTGGTGCTCGAACTTGACCCGTCCGTCGATCGTCGCGAAGAGCGTGTAGTCGCGGCCCAGGTCCGTGCCCGGGCCGGCGAGGAACGTCATGCCGCGCTGGCGAACGATGATCGAGCCGGCCGACACGAGCTGGCCGTCGCCGGCCTTCACGCCCAGGCGCTGGCCAACGCTGTCGCGGCCGTTCTTGGAGCTGGAGCCAGCCTTCTTGTGAGCCATCTCGGTTACTCGTCCTTCTTCTTGCTGCGCGTCGAGGCCGGCTTGGCGGCTGAGGTCGTGCGCGCGCTGCGCGCCGGCTTGGCCGAACTGGCGTCCTTGGACTCTGCGTCGGCCTCCGCGTCAGCCGCGGCCTTGGCCTTGCCCGCCTTCGCCGTGGTCGTCTTGGTCGCGGCGGTCTTGGTCGCGGCGACCTTGGTCGCCGGCTTCTTCTTCGGCGCCTCGTCGGCCGCCTGCTGTGCCTGCTGCTCCTCCGCCAGCTTGGCGGCGAGCGCTTGATCGGCGGCGGCCTGGCGCTGCGCCTCCTTCTCAGCCGCCTTGCGCGCGGCAGCCTCCTTCTTCGACTCGGCATCCGCCTCTGTGGCCGCGCTGCGGCCGTTGAGCACGATGTCAGACACGCGGACGATGGTCAGGTCGGATCGGTGGCCGTGCTTGACCCGCCGGCGTGCCTTGGGCCGGTACTTGAAGACGACGATCTTCTCGCCGCGGTCCTGGCGCAGGACCTCGCCGGTCACGCGCGCACCGTCCACCACCGGTTGGCCAATGTGCGCCTCGGTGCCGTCGGCGACCAGCAGCACACGACCCAGCTCGATGGTCGAGCCGGGCTCGGCGTCAAGCCGGTCGAGCTCGATCTCGCTGCCGAGCTCGACGCGGTACTGCCTACCGCTAGTTTCGATGACTGCGTACATTTCGCTCCGCGGGACCGCCAGGCGCACGCTGAGTGGGCGACGGATCTGTTTGGGATGGGCGCGCAGGCGGACAGGCGCACCTGTTCACGAGCGCGAAAAGGGATGGTACCTCCAGGCGCGCCGAACGTCAACGACGGACGGCCGGCGGCGCTTGCGCGGGTCGGCGATGGTACGCACCGGCGACACTCGCGCGGACATTGGTCCTGTGGCGCTGGCGCACCACCTGGCTGACCATGGCCTGGTAGCTGCACAGTTCCGAGGGAGAGATGCCCATCGATCCGCGTCGCACCCACTACCGGGTGCTGATGCTCGCCGAGTCCGCCGACACCGACATCGTCAACACCGTCTACCGCCGACTAGCCCAGCGCTTTCATCCTGACGTCGACCCCAGCCCCGAGGCGGCGCATCGGATGAAAGAGATCAACGAGGCTCATGCGGTGCTCAAGGATCCCGAGCGCCGCGCGCGCTACGACGCCGAGCTCGCGTCACGCCGGGACCGCCGGGCCAGCGACCGTCTGATCCGCCGTGCGGGCGAGGTGCCTTACGGCGCCGCCGGCATGCCGATCGGACCGGCCGAGGGCAGCGTCATCGAGTTCGGCCGCTACAGCGGCTGGACGCTGGGCCAGATCCGTCGCCGCGATCCGGACTTCCTCGAGTGGCTGCTCCGCGTGCCCGCCGGCCGGCAGTACCGCGAAGAGATCACGCAGCTGCTCAGCCGGGGCGCCTGAGCGCCGCGCCGACGCTGCGCCCCACGCTCCGCCACTCGTCGGCGACCAGCCGGCCAGCGGCCTCGCCGTCACCCAGATCGAGCGCGGTGGCGAGCGCGGCGTGGACCGCCTCCTGGTCACGGTCGACTGACCAGCCCACGCGGGCCTCCATCTGGCGCAGCCGCGGCACCAGCTGATCCAGCTGCCGGCGCAGCCGTTCATTCGCCGCAGCCGTCAGCACCACGTCATGCAGCGCGTCGTCGGCGGCCGCGACCTCTGTTGGCTGCTCACGCAGCAACGCCCAGCGATAGCGCTCGCTCTCGTCTAGCAGGGCATCGCGCCTCGCCGGCGTCCAGGCGGTGGCGGCGAGCTCGGCAGCAAGGCCGTGAAGCGCAGCGGCAAGTGGATACGCCTGGTCAGCCTCCTGGGCGCTCAGCGGCCGCACGCGCGTGAAGCGGTTGGCCGCCATCTCGATCAGGCCCTCGTCGGCCAGGCGGGTGATCGCCTCCCGGACGGGCATGCGGCTGACCCCGAGCCAGCCGGCGATCTCCCTGTCGCGCAGCTTCTCGCCGGGCTCGAGCTGGCCGTCGACGATCAGCCGGCGCAGTTCCCGGTAGGCCTCCTGGCGCATCAGAACGCGCTCTTGGCCGGACCGTGTCGCAGGAAGTGGCATGTGATATATCACACCACATGGCGACGATCAAAGCAAGAAGCAGCTCATCGGGAACGGCTCAGTCGTACCAGGCGGGCCTGGAGCGGCGCATGTTGATCGACTGCAGCAGCCCCAGACCGAGTGCAACGCTGACCAGCGACGCGCCGCCATGGGTGACGAAGGGCAGCGGAATGCCGGTGATCGGCATGATCCCGAGGATCATTCCGATATTGACGGTCATCTGGAAGAGCAGCATTGACGCGATCCCGGCTGCGAATGCGACACCGAAGAGGTCGTCCGAGCGCCAGCCGACGAGCAGCACTCGCCAGATCAGGGCAATGAAGAAGATGAACACCACCACCCCGCCGATGAAGCCAAGCTCCTGAAAGAGCACGGCGCCAGCGAAGTCCGTCGACTGGACCGGCAGCAGCTCGGCGCCTGGACCGCCGCCGGTCAGGCCGCGGCCGAACATTCCCCCGGAGCTGACCGCGATCTGCGACTGGATGACCTGGAAACCGGCGCCGAGGGGATCAGCCGTGGGATCGAGGAAGGACAGGATGCGGCGCCGCTGGTAGTCCTCCAGGATCGTCCACAGGACCGGCAACGCCGTCAATCCGAGAGCGACCGGCAACAGCAGCCAACGCAAGCTCATGCCGGCGACGAACAGCATCCCGAAGAGCACGGCCATGAAGACCAGTGACGTGCCCAGGTCTGGTTGGACCATCACCAGCACGAACGGGGGGCCCATCAGCAGCCCGGCACCGACCAGCGTGGTCAGACGGTTCATCCTGTCGCGCCGGGCCGCGATGTAGGCCGCCAGCACGCCGATCATCAAGATCTTGGCTATCTCCGAGAACTGGAACTGCAGGCCAAAGATCGATACCCAGCGCGAGACGCCGCCAACGCCACCGCCGATCGCCAGGGTCAGCACCAGCAGTCCGATGTTGATCCCATAGACCAGCCAGGACAGCGTCCGCAGCCAGCGGTAGTCGAACGACGCGGCCGCGACGAAGACCACGATGGCGACCGCGAACCAGATCAGGCCGCGAGTGAAGGTTGAGCCCGGCGTCAGTGGCGCCCCAACGCTGTTCGTGTAGGCCATCAGCAGTCCGAGCACGGCCAGCGCGACGGCGTAGAAGGCGAGCTGGATATCGAACGAGCCCCACGACGCCGTCGGCGCCCGGGCGGTGAAGGAATCGCCGGCTGCGCGCTCGACGCGCATCGCGCCCATGGCTAGCGGCCCCCGAACTGCTCGAGCAGCTCCGGCCGGCGCAGGTCGACGTCGAGGTCGTAGTGCAGCTGCAGGAAGTACTTGACGATCTCGGTCGCGGCATTGCCGCGCGTCTTGGCGTCGTATGCGAAGGCCACCACCGCGAGCTCGGAATCCGCCGCCTCGACGTCGCCCGGCTGCCCCGGACCGAACTTCGGTACGAACGCAGTGAACCAGTAGTGGATGGGCAGCCGCCCCTCTTCGTCGCGCAAGCCGAACTCTGCCGTGCCCGTCTTGCCGGCAACGGCAAACGGCATGTCGACCAGGTTGCCGGTGTGGCCAATGGTCACCACCCGACGGGCCGCGAGGCGCATCTGGCGTAGCACGTCGTCGTCAGCCTCGAGCTCGTGGATCAGCTCCGGCTCGAAGTCGCGGACAACGCCGCCGTTGCTGTCAAGCACGCGGCGCACGATCTGCGGCTTGAAGAGGTGGCCACCGTTGGCCAGCGCGGCGTATGCGTTGATCACCTGCAGCACGCTCGAGGTGTTGTAGCCCTGGCCGATGCCCGCCTGGTAGACCTCGCCGGGATAGATCGGCTGGTTGAACACTTCTCGCTTCCACTTGTCCGTCGGGATGATCCCGCGCACCTCACCGGGCAGGTCGATGCCGGTCCGCTCGCCGAAGCCGAACTGGTTGCCCCAGTAGGCCAGCCGGTCGATGCCCATCCGGCCGGCGAGCTGAAAGAAGTACGTGCCCGCCGAGCGCCCGAAAGCGTCATATATGTCCATCGGCCCGAACCCCTTGCGGTTCCACTCCCAGAACCTGTATCCGTTGATCTCAAGGTATGGCGCCGTCTCCAGCTTCTGCCGCGGCGTGACGATGTCGTCCTCGAGGGCGCCTGTGCCGGTGATCAGCTTGTACGTCGAGCCCGGCGGGTACTGCTCGGCGATCGCCTGGTTGATGAGCGGTCGCGTCGGGTCGTTGAGCAGTGCCTGATAGTCGGCCTGGGAGATGCCGCGAGCGAACAGGTTGTTGTCGTATGCCGGCAACGAGACCATGGCCAGGATCTCGCCGGTCTGCGGGTTCATGGCAATGACCACGCCACGCTCGAGCCCGGCGACCTCCATGCCCCAGCGCAGCGCCTCCTCAGCGTCGCGCTGAATCTCGACATCGATCGTCAGCTCCAGCGAGTGCCCTGCAGCTGGCGGGTCGAGCACCTGGACGGTGCGCACGATCCGGCCCGAACCGTCCCGCTCGACCTGCTGGACGCCGTAGCTGCCGCGCAGCTCGCGCTCGAACGTTGACTCGACACCGGCCTTGCCCAGCACGTCGTCAGTGAGGTAGCCCTCGCCCGCAAGCCGGGTGAGGTCGGCTGCCGACACCGCCCCCGTATAGCCGAGCAGGTGGCTGACCAGCGGGCCGAAGTCATACTGCCGCCGATCCTCGACGGCGACCTCGACGCCGGGCAGCGAAGCCGCCTCCTCCTCCAGGATGCTGGCCATATCGAGCGCCACGTCCGAAGCGATCTTGACGGGCTCATACAGCAGGCCGGCGTTCCGGTCCAGCGCTTCGATGATCTGGCTCTCTGGAACGCGCAGCAGTGTCGACAGGCGAGCCACCACGGCAGGCCGTTGCGGCAGCGGCAGATCCGCCGGACGGATTCGTACCGCGTACGAGGGCACGTTGTACGCGAGCAGCCGGCCGGCGCGGTCGTAGATCAGGCCACGCGGCGAGCGGATCGGCTGGAGGGCAAGGCGACCCTGCGTGATGCGCGTGCCTGGCGGGTTGCCGCCCGCCACCTGGAGGCTGAACAGGCGCGTGGTCAGCACGCCCACGGCCAGCACGACGGCAAGCCCAAAGATGCCAAAGCGAAGGAGAAGTCGTTGGCGGGGCGGCGTCGGCGCGAAGAGATCAGCCACGACCGCTCACCAGTCGGGTCGCTCAGCTGGGGCGAAGCGCCGGCCAAGGGCGTCGAAGGCGATCGCCGCGATGATCGCCAGCACGGTGTTCTGGATGGCCGCCGAAAGGACGACGACAGGCTGCAGCGAGCCGAGCATCACGCCCTCGGTGGCGGCCATGACCAACAGCAGGAGCAGGTGGAAGGCCCACGTGGCGCCGAAGACTGCCGCGATGGCCAGCGAGCGCCGGGGGGCGGGAAGGCGCGCGGCAAGAATGGCCAACCCCACGACGAGCACCATCGTGAGCGCGGTCGCCCCGATCGGTCGAGCGGGGATGAGCATGTCGAGCATCACGCCCCCCAGGAAGGCCCACACCAGGCCGTCCTCGACGCCGATCAGGATCGCTGCGAGCACCGCCAGGGTGAGCACGAGGTCAACCTGTGCGCCGGCAACCGTCAGCTCCGGCGCGATGCTTGTCTCAATCAGGGCCGCGACGAGCGCCCCCAACGCCGCCAGGGGTAGCGTCAAGGTGGTCAACCTCCATGGGCCACCTGTTCCGGCGGGTTGGTAGACGGGTGCCGGGCGTGTGCCACCAGGCGGAGTATAGATCGATGTCTCGCTCGGCCTTTGAAATGAAGCGCGTCGTATGCAGACGTGTTTCACGTGGAACAAAGGGCCAGCAAACTGCCAGGCAAGCAGCCGGTCAGCGCCTCCCGCTAGGCTGCCTGATCGAAGGCGCGGGGCGCTTGTCAGCCGGCAGAGAAGGGGTGGTTCCAGTAGAATCGCAGGACGTGGATGCGAACCGCCTCGGCCGTTGAGTGGGCGACGTCATCGCCTGCGCGAACCAGAAGGGCGGCGTCGGCAAGACCACGACGGTCATCAACTTGGCCACCTACCTGGCGCTTGCCGGACAGCGCGTCCTGGTCCTCGACCTCGACCCGCAGGGCAACGCGACCAGCGGTCTCGGGCATGGTCGATCAGCGGCTGACAGCTCGATCTATCCGGCGATCGTCAGCGACGCTCCGGCCGGCAAGCTCGTCCGGCCAACTCAGGTTGACGGGCTGTGGCTCATCCCATCGGCCAGGGACCTGGCCGGAGCCGAGGTGGAGCTGGTCGGGCTCGAGCAACGCGAGCGCCGCCTCGAACGTGCCCTGGGAGGGATTCGCGACGCTTATGACCAGATCCTCCTCGATTGCCCGCCTGCGGTCGGCCTGCTTACCGTCAACGCGCTCACCGCTGCTGACGGCGTGCTCGTGCCGATCCAAT
The DNA here is from genome assembly GCA_035553915.1 of Candidatus Limnocylindrales bacterium. Taxonomy (GTDB): domain Bacteria; phylum Chloroflexota; class Limnocylindria; order Limnocylindrales; family CSP1-4; genus JALYGJ01. The sequence continues at coordinate 54,328 of DATMJK010000059.1, forward strand.
GCGAGTACTACGCGCTGGAGGGGCTGAGCCAGTTGCTGTCGACGATCGACCTGGTACGCGACCACCTCAATCCGCGGCTGCGCCTCGCCGGCGTGCTGCTGACGATGTACGACGGCCGCACGACCCTGTCAGCGGACGTCGCCTCGGAGGTTCGCGCACACCTTGGCCCCAAGGTCTTCAACACCATCGTGCCGCGCAGCGTCCGCCTTGCCGAGGCACCGTCGTACGGTCGACCGATCGCCCGCTACAGCCCCGAGTCTCGCGGGGCGCAGGCGTACCGCTCACTTGCCGAGGAGCTGCTCCTGCGCCGCCGGCGCACGGACACGGCTCCCACCGCTCCCGCCGACCGCCCGGCTGTGCCCGCATGACCGCCCAGGTACGGCGCCCGGGCGGGCTCGGACGGGGACTTGCTGCGCTCATCCCGCAGCGCGACGAGGGCGGCCGGCCGACACTGGAGCTGCCCATCTCGGACATCGTGCGCAACCCCTACCAGCCACGGCAGGAGTTCGACGAGAACTCGCTCGATGAGCTCGCGGCGAGCATCGCCGAGCATGGCGTCCTGCAGCCCATCCTGGTCAACGAGACCCCAAACGGTTACGTGCTGGTCGCCGGCGAGCGGCGCCTGCGCGCCAGCCAGCGTGCGGGCCTGGAGCGCATCCCCGCCGTCGTGCGCTCTGTAGCCGAGCGCGAGCAGCTCGCCCTGGCGCTGGTCGAGAACCTGCAGCGGACTGACCTCTCGCCGCTCGATGAGGCGCGCGCATTCCGGCGAATGATCGTTGACTTCGGGCTGACCCAGGAGGAGGTCGCCGCGCGAGTCGGCCGATCTCGTTCCGGGGTGGCCAACACCGTGCGGCTGCTGGACCTGCCACGGCCGGTCCAGGATGCCCTGGCTGCGGGCACCATCAGCGAGGGCCACGGCCGCGCGATCGCTGGCCTGGGCGACGAGCCGGCCCAGGTGCAGGTCCTGCGCCTCGTGACCGAGCGGAGCATGTCGGTCCGTCAGACGGAGGAGCTGGTTCGGCGCCTGCGCGACGGCGCTCCGTCGTCGCCGGTCGCCCGACCGATTCGCGACGCAGATCCAGAACTCGAGCGTATCGCGGGCAGTCTGCGCAGCGCCCTCGGCACGAAGGTCACTCTCAACCCGGCCCGCCGCGGCGGCCGGATCACGATCGAGTACTACGACGACGAAGACCTGGCGCGGCTGTACGAGCGCCTGACAGGAGCGGGACTGTGACCGATTCGGCCGTTCGGCCGCCGCCGAAGCGCGCACGCGACGCGGCCACGACCTATACCGCGGAGAGCATCCAAGTCCTCGAAGGGCTCGAGGCGGTCCGGCGCCGGCCCGGCATGTACATCGGCTCGACAGACGGCCGCGGACTGCACCACCTGATCTGGGAGGTCGTGGACAACTCGATCGACGAGGCGATGGCCGGCCACGCAAGCCACATCGAGCTGCGTCTGCTGCCGGACGGCAGCGTCCTCAACCGCGACGACGGCCGCGGCGTGCCCGTGGGCAAGCACAAGCAGACCGGCCGCGATGCGCTCGAGGTCGTGCACACCGTCCTCCACGCAGGTGGCAAATTCGGCGGCGGCGGCTACAAGGTTTCGGGCGGCCTGCACGGCGTCGGCGTCAGCGTCGTCAACGCGCTGTCCGAGTGGATGTACGTCGAATCGGCACGCGATGGCAAGATCTGGCGGCAGGAGTACCAGCGCGGCAAGCCTGCGACCCCGGTCAAGGCCGTAGGATCGGCCAACGGGCGGACGGGCACGCTGACCGCGTTCATGCCCGACGCGCAGGTGTTCGAGACGCTGGACTGGGGCTTCGAGATCATCGCCCAGCGGTTGCGCGAATCTGCCTACCTCAACAAGGGCGTCTGGATCACGCTCCTCGACGAGCGGGTGGTGCCGTCGCGCGAGAAGTCGTTCTACTTCGAGGGTGGGCTGGTCAGCTTCGTCCGCCACCTCAACGCCGGCCGCGACGTGCTCAACCAGCGCCCGATCTACGTGGAGCGCACGGAGGGTGGCACGCAGATCGAGGTCGCCATCCAGTACAACGACGGCTACAGCGAAGGGTTGTATGCCTTCGCCAACAACATCAACACCGTTGATGGCGGCACCCACGTGACGGGCTTCCGGGCGGCGTTGACCAGCTCACTCAACGACTACGCGCGCAAGAACACCATTCTGCGCGACGCCGACGCCAACCTGTCAGGCGAGGATGTGCGTGAGGGCCTGATGGCGGTCATCAGCGTCAAGCTGACCGAGCCGCAGTTCGAAGGCCAGACCAAGGCCAAGCTGGGCAACGCCGAGGTCAAGGGCCAGGTCCAGGCGGCCGTCGCGGAGGGCATCGTCCAGCACCTCGAGGAGAACCCGGCTGACGCGCGGCGGATCATCGAGAAGTCGCTCATCGCCGCCCGCGCCCGCGAGGCGGCGCGCAAGGCGCGCGACCTAGTGATCCGCAAGAGCGCGCTCGAGAGCGCTGCGCTGCCCGGCAAGCTGGCCGACTGCCAAGAGCGTGATCCGGCGCGCAGCGAGCTGTTCATCGTCGAGGGCGACTCGGCGGGCGGCTCGGCAAAGCAGGGTCGCGACAGGCGCTTCCAGGCGGTGCTGCCGATGTTCGGCAAGATGCTCAACGTCGAGAAGGCACGCATCGACAAGGTCCTCTCGTCTGAGAAGATCCGGCCGCTGATCATCGCCCTCGGGACGGGCATCGGCGAGACCTTCGACATCACCAAGCTGCGCTACCACACGATCATCCTGCTCGCCGACGCGGACGTGGACGGTGCCCACATCCGGACGCTGCTGATGACCTTCTTCTACCGCCACATGCCGCAGATCATCGAGAACGGCCACCTCTACATTGCCCAGCCGCCGCTGTTCAGGGTCAGCACCGGCAAGGTCACTCGCTACGCCCAGGACGAGAAGGAGCGCGACCGAATCGTCAAAGAGATGAAGGTCCGCAACCTGACCATCCAGCGATTCAAAGGCCTGGGCGAGATGAACGCCGAGCAGCTGTGGGAGACGACGATGAGCCCGCAGACGCGAACGCTGCTGCGCGCCGATATCGAGGACGCCGCCGAAGCGGACACGATCTTCAGCGCGCTCATGGGTGAGAAGGTCGAGCCGCGGCGCGACTTCATCAAGGCCCGCGCCCGGCAGGTCCAGAACCTTGACGTCTGAGCGCAAGCGAGGGGCGAGCTGCGGCGTCAGGCGCAGGTCGCCCGCATCGGCGCGCAGCGGCGGCGCAGGCGACCGCGGAGCAAGCGCTACCGTGCGCGCTCGCGCGTTCGTCACTGAGCGCCTGCCGGAGGCGCGTGGGCTCGGCGCTGCGCTGGCCGAGCTGATAGACGACCCAGAGGCTTTCGCTGCCGTGCTGCGCGATGGCTTCGAGCGACTGGCCGATCCGGCCTATGCCGCCGAGCAGGAGCGCGTGGCGCCGGGCTCGGACGCAGTCTTCGGCGTCCGCTGGCCACTCGTCCATGCCGTCGCCAACCAGCTCCGCCGGCCGCTCCTGGAGGGGACGTCCTCGTCCGCGCTGTGGCTGACCCAGCGGCTGCTCGACGAGCCTGAGCGAGAGGCACGGCTGTTCAGCCACGTCGCGCTGCGCCGCGCGCTGGCTGACGACCCTGAGCGCTCGTGGCAGCTGATGCGCCGCCTGGCAGGCGCCGCTGGCGACTGGATCGCGATCGACTCCCTGGCTGAGCTGTACGCTCACGGCATCCTCGCCGAGCACCGCCGCTGGGCCGAGCTCGAGCAGCTCGTCTACTCCCCCAGCCGCTGGGAGCGTCGGCTCGTGGGATCGACGCTCGCCACGCTGCCGCATCGGCTGGCCGCGCACAGGCGCCACGAGCTGGCGCGGACACCCGGCCTGGCGCTGGTCCGGTCGCTGATCGGCGACAGCGAGGCAGACGTACAGAAGGCGCTCTCCTGGGCGCTGCGGTCGTGGTACGACGTCGACCCGCGGGGCACGACGGCGCTGCTGCGCGAGGAGGCAGCAACCGCCCGACTGAAGGATGACGGCCATCGGGCGTGGGTCGTGCGCGACGCGCTGACCCTGCCGGCCGTGCCGCAACCGCTGCGCCTCGAGCTGCGCCAGCAGCTGGAGAGCGTGCGCCGCCGGCCCGGGGCGGCCTCGACGAGCGATGCGGCGAGGACCTCCCAGGCATTCGGTGACATGCGCCTGCTGGCCGGCCGTGCGCTCGCCGCCCAGGGCAACAGGATGGGGGCTGACCGATGACCGACAGCATCGGCAAGGTGATACCCATCCGCATCGAGGACGAGCTCAAGGGCTCGTACCTCGACTACGCGATGAGCGTCATCGTCAGCCGCGCCCTGCCCGACGTGCGCGACGGCCTGAAGCCCGTCCACCGGCGGATCCTGTACACGATGAACGAGATGGGCCTCTCGTCCACGTCCAGCTACCGAAAGTGCGCGGCGATCGTCGGCGAGGTGATGGGCAAGTACCACCCGCACGGCGACGTGGCCCTCTACGACGCGCTCGTGCGACTGGCCCAGGACTTCTCGATGCGCTACCCGCTCGTCGACGGGCAGGGCAACTTCGGCTCGGTCGACGGCGATCCCCCAGCCGCGATGAGGTACACCGAAGCGCGGATGACGGCCATCGCCGGCGAGCTGCTGGCCGACATCGACAAGGACACGGTCGACTTCGTCGAGAACTACGACGGCAGCCGGATGCAGCCGTCAGTGCTGCCGGCCAAGCTGCCCAACCTGCTGGTCAATGGCAGCTCCGGCATCGCCGTCGGGATGGCGACCAACATCCCGCCGCACAACCTTCGCGAGGTGGCAGACGCGACCATCGCGCTGATCGACGACCCGTCGCTGACCAACGACGACCTGTGCGCGTACGTCAGCGGCCCGGACTTCCCAACCGGCGCGACGATCTTCCGCTACGAGAAGCGGCGCAATACGCTGACCGGCCAGCACGAGCAGGTCGACGCCATCCGCGAGATGTACGCCAGCGGCCGCGGGCGGGTGGTCATGCGCGCCCAGTGCGCCTTCGAGGAGACGCGCAGCGGGCGCATGGCCGTCGTCGTCACCGAGCTGCCCTACCAGGTCAACAAGGCCGCGCTGGCCGAGAAGATCGCCGACCTTGTCTCTGGCAAGAAGGTCGAGGGCATCGCCGACCTGCGCGACGAATCGGACCGCGACGGTATGCGGCTGGTCATCGAGTGCAAGCGCGACGTCAACCCCCACAAGGTGCTCAACAACCTCTTCAAGCACACCGCCCTGCGCGTCGCTTTCAACATGAACATGCTGGCCCTCGTCGACGGACAGCCACAGACGCTATCGCTCAGGCAGGTCATCCAGCACCACATCGACTGGCGGCGCGAGGTCGTCCGCCGCCGGACCGAGTTCGACCTGGCCAAGGCGCGGGATCGGGCGCACATCCTCGAGGGCCTCAAGATCGCGCTCGATAACCTCGACGCGGTCATCCGCACGATCCGTGAATCGGCTGACGTGGACACCGCCCGCAGCCGGCTGATCGAGCGCTTCAGCCTGACCGAGATCCAGGCCAACGCCATCCTCGAGATGCAGCTCCGCCGGCTGGCGGCGCTCGAGCGCAAGAAGATCGAGGACGAGTACCTCGCCACGATCCAGCTGATCGCCGAGCTGGAAGACATCCTCGCCAATCCGGCGCGGGTGCTGCGGATCATCAAGGACGAACTCGAGGAAATCGCGAACAAGTACGCCGGGCCGCGCCGGACGCGCGTCGAGGAAGACGCCGATCGCGAGATGACCGACGAAGACCTGGTCGCCGACGAGGACGTGGTCGTCACCGTCTCGTCGCGCAGCTACATCAAGCGCCAGCCGCTGGGAACCTACCGTCGCCAGGCCCGCGGCGGGAAGGGCATCATCGGTGCGACGACGGTCGAGGAGGACGCCGTCAAGCACCTGCTCGTGGCCAACACCCACGACTGGGCGCTGTTCTTCACCAACCGCGGCCGCGTCTTCAGCAGCAAGGTCCACTACATCCCCGACGCCTCGCGCCAGGCCAAGGGCATCCCGATCATCAACCTCGAGGGCGTGCAGGTCGAGGCCGGCGAGCACGTCCTTGCCGTGGCCACGATCCCCAACTTCGAGCAGGGCCACAACATGGTCATGGCCACCCGCCGCGGCGTCATCAAGAAGACGCCGATCGAGCAGTTCGAGAAGGTTCGCTCGACCGGCATTCGGGCGATCACCGTCGCGGCTGACGACGAGCTGGCCTGGGTCGCCGTCTCGTCTGGCGACGACGATGTCGTGATCGCCACCTCGCTCGGCCGCATCGCGCGCTTCCACGAGAAGGAGGTGCGGGCGATGGGCCGCGACGCTGCCGGCGTGATCGGCATCCGGCTGGTCAGCGCGCAGGACCAGGTCGTGGGCATGGGCGTGGTCAAGCCGGGCAACGACATCCTGGTGCTGACAGAGACCGGCTATGGCAAGCGCGTCGCGCTGTCCGAGTTCCGGCGCATGCATCGCGGCAGCCAGGGCGTGCGGCTGATCTCGCTCGAGGGGGCCAAGACCGGCCATGTCGCGGCCGTGGAGCTGGTCGACGAGAACGACGAGGAGCTGCTGCTCATCTCGACCGCCGGCCAGATCGTGCGCACCGACGTGCGCAGCGTCAACCGCTACGGCTCACAGGCGCGCGGCGTGATCGTGATGCGTCTCAATGAGGGTGACAGCGTGGCCGGCATCGCCGTCTTCCGGGCGGGGCTGGCCGAACAGCGCCAGATCGGCGAGAATGACGAGCCCGATGGCGGCCCCGGGGCTGGGCCGGCCAACAGCCTCTAGCGGGAGCAGCCGTGAGCGCGTTCGGGAGTCGCTCGTCGAGCGCGATCAGCGACCACTACGACCTCTACACCGGTAACGCCAACCCTGAGCTGGGCCGCAAGATCGGCCGCTACCTTGGCCGTGAGCTCGGCCGGGCGGAGGTCTTCGAGTTCGCCAACGAGAACATCTTCGTGCGCATCGAGGACAACGCGCGCGACCGTGACGTGTTCATCGTCCAGCCCACCTGCCGACCGGTCCAGAAGTCGATCATGGAGCTCCTGATCATGATCGACGCGTTCAAGCGCGCCAGCGCCGGCCGGATCACGGCCGTCGTGCCGTACTACGCCTACGGCCGGTCGGACAAGAAGGACCAGCCACGGGTGCCCATCACGGCCCGCCTCGTGGCGGACATGATCAGCGTCGCCGGCGCCGACCGGGTGCTGACGATGGACCTGCACCAGGGCCAGATCCAGGGTTTCTTCTCGATCCCGGTCGACGAGCTGACTGCCGTCCACCTGCTGTCCAACTACTTCATCCCCAAGCGCATCGTGGACCCGGTGGTCGTGACCGACCTCGGCTTCGCCAAGCGCGCGCGGACCTTCGCCGAGCTGCTCGACGCGCCGCTGGCGGTGATCGAGAAGCGGCGGCCCGGGACCGGCGCCAGCCCGGCCGACCTGGGCAAGGCGGAGCTGCTCAACGTCATCGGCGAGGTCCGCGGCCGGCGGGCAATCATCGTCGACGACGAGATCGACACGGCCAGCACGCTGATCGAGATCGTCCGCGCGCTGATCCGCGAGGGCGTCACGGAGATCTACGCCTGCGCGACGCACGGCGTCCTCTCTGACCCAGCCGTCGAGCGCATCCGCGATTCGGAGCTGGCCGAGGTGGTGATCACCGACACGATCCCGCTCTCGCCCTCGCGCCGCCTGCCCAAGCTCAAGGTGCTTTCGGTCGCGCCGCTGATCGGCGAGGCGATCAAGCGCATCCACCGCGGCGAATCGGTCGGCGCGCTGTTCTCGAGCGAGCAGCAGCTGGTCCAGGAGATGCTCCTGTGGGACGAGGAGCAGGCTGAGACCACGGCGACCGGGGCCGTGGCGGCAGGCGCGGCCTCGCCGGTGCATCATCAGCCCTGATGAGCCTCAAGTTGTACCGCCCCGGACCGACGGGGCTCGAGCAGAACCCGGTCCAGGTCCAGACCTGGCGCAGCCGGCTGCGCTCGCGTCGCTGGAAGGCCGCGCCGCTCTCGAACCCGGAGATGGAGCCGACCAGCGGCCGCCTTGCCGTCTTCTTCTGGATCGGGCTGGCCTTGCTGACCTTCATGACCCTGCTCTTCGGCTACGGCATCGGACTGTGGGGGCCCATCACCTAGCCACGTCCGGCAGGGGCTGATCCGGCCCCACGCCTATACTTGCCGCCCGATGTTGAAAGTCTTTTCCCGCCTCGCCGACTCGAATTCGCGCGCCGTCGGCCGGCTCAAGCCACTCGTCGAGGAGGTCAACGCCCTCGAGGCAGAGTTCGAGGCGCTGACCGACGAGCAGATCCGGCAGCGGATGCTGGAGCTGCGCGACCAGGTCCGTGAGGACGCCGCGCCGTCCGAGCCCAGCCAGGACGAGCTGGACGAGCCCAGCTCGGAGCGCCGCCTCCAGATGCGCCGCCAACGCCAGAAGGAGGACGTGGCCCACCTGCGCGCCGTCCTCGACGACGCGATCCCGGAGGTCTTCGCCGCCGCGCGCGAGGTCAGCCGGCGCAAGCTCGGCATGCGCCCGTTCGACGTCCAGCTGATGGGCGCGGCCGTGCTGCACGAGGGCAAGATCTCGGAGATGAAGACCGGCGAGGGCAAGACCCTCGTCGCGCCGCTGGCCGCCGCGCTCAACGCGATGTCAGGCCGCGGCGTCCACGTGGTCACGGTCAACGACTACCTGGCCAAGCGCGACCCGCAGTGGATGGGCCCGATCTTCGACGGCCTGGGCCTGACCGTCGGCATCATCCAGCACGACTCGGCGTTCATCTACGACCCGCAGCACCGGGGCACTGACGAGCGCCTGCTGCACCTTCGGCCGGTCAGCCGGGCAGATGCCTATGCCGCGGACGTGACCTACGGCACCAACAACGAGTTCGGCTTCGACTACCTGCGCGACAACATGGTCACCGAGCTCAGCCAGCGGGTGCAGCGCGATCGCTACTACGCGATCGTCGACGAGGTCGACAACATCCTCATCGACGAGGCCCGGACGCCGCTGATCATCAGCGGCCAGGCCGAGGAGTCGGAGGACCTCTACTACCAGTTCGCCCGACTGGTGCCGCGCCTGCGCGAGCGCCCGGATGGCGCCGAGGAGGGCGGCGACTACTTCGTCGACCTCAAGGAGCGTGCCGTCTCGCCGACCGAAGAGGGCATCTCCAAGATGGAGAAGCTGCTCAAGGTCGAGAACCTGTTTGACACGGACCCGCGGCTGACCCGGCACTTCGACCAGGCGCTCAAGGCGCACGCGCTCTACAAGCGCGACCGCGACTACATCGTCAAGGACGGCGAGATCGTCATCGTCGACGAGTTCACCGGCCGCCAGATGCCCGGCCGGCGCTGGTCGGAGGGACTGCACCAGGCGATCGAGGCCAAGGAGGGGCTGCGCGTCCAGCGCGAGTCGGTGACGATGGCCACGATCACCTTCCAGAACTACTTCCGCCTGTACGACAAGCTGTCCGGCATGACCGGCACGGCAATGACCGAGCAGGAGGAGTTCTACAAGATCTACGGCCTCGAGGTCGTGTCGATCCCGACCCACCGGCCAATGATCCGCGAGGACCACGCCGATCTGGTCTTCGGCACCGAGAACGACAAGTTCAGTGCGCTGATCGAAGAGGTCGTCGAGATGACCGAGGCTGGCCGGCCGGTCCTCGTCGGCACGACCAGCGTCGAGAAGAGCGAGATCCTGGCCGAGATGCTCAAGCGGCGCGGCGTCGGCCACGAGGTGCTCAACGCCAAGTTCCACGAGAAGGAAGCGCCGATCGTCGCGCAGGCCGGCCGCAGCTCAGCCGTCACCATCGCCACCAACATGGCCGGCCGCGGCACTGACATCAAGCTCGGCGGCGATGCCGAGGGAATGGCCTCGGCCGATCTCCACCGCCGGGGCATCAACCCGGCCGAGGCCTCGCCCGAGGTCTACGACGAGGCGCTGGCCAAGGCCAAGGCGGAGGTGGCCGAGGACCACGAGCGCGTCGTCGCCGCCGGCGGGCTGCACATCATCGGCACTGAGCGGCACGACGCGCGCCGGATCGACAACCAGCTTCGCGGCCGAGCCGGCCGCCAGGGCGACCCCGGCTCGTCGCGCTTCTACCTCTCGCTCGAGGACACGCTGCTCAAGCGCTTCGCCAACGACCGCGTGGCCGGGCTGATGGGGCGGATGGGCCTGCACGACGGGGCAGCCATCGAATCGCGCCTCGTTAGCAAGACGATCGAGAACGCCCAGACCCGCGTCGAGGGCTACAACTTCGACATCCGCAAGCGCGTCGTCGAGTACGACGACGTGATCAACAAGCAGCGCGAGACCATCTACGCCGAGCGCGACAAGGTGCTGCGCAACGAGGACCTTACCCAGACCATCCAGGGCTTCCTGGACGAGGAGATCGAGCTGATGGTCGACGCCCGCCTGGCCGGCGACCGGATCGATGACTGGGACTACGACGGCCTCGCCGCCGACCTGCACGCCCTGGGCCTCCATGGCACCGCGTTCAGCGCGGACACGCTGGTCGATGCCGGCTCCCGCGACGACGTGGTCGAGCACCTGCGCGAGGTCATCGACGCGGAGCTCGCCGGCCGCGAGGAGGCCAACGGCCCTGACGTGTGGGCGCAGGTTGAGCGCTTCGTGCTGCTGCGCACTATCGACAGCCTGTGGGTCGATCACCTGACCGAACTGGACGACCTGCGCCGCGGCGTCGGCCTGCGCGGCTACGGCGGCATCGACCCGCTCAACGAGTTCAAGAAGGAGGCCTTCCGCCTCTACGAGGAGCTGCGCGGCTTCATCCGCCAGCAGGTCGCGAACACGATCTTCAAGGTCTCGGTTCAGCCGGCCATCCAGCAGACCATCACCTCGGCGTCGCCCGTCCAGACGACAACGACGGCCGGCGGCTCGAGCGACGATGCGGGCAACGGCCAGCGGCCCGCGGCAGCGCCCGCCCTGGCCAGCCTGGCGGCTGCTGCCCGCGCGCGGCGCGGCGTGCTGTACCAGCACGGCGACCAACCGGCGCCAGGCTCGCCCGGCGCCGCGTCGGCGAGCACGCCGGACGGACACAAGCTAGGACGCAACGACCCCTGCTGGTGCGGCAGCGGCAAGAAGTTCAAGCGCTGCCACGGCACCTGAGCGCGGACACGCGCCTCGCCGGCTGATGGACGACCTGGCCCGGCAGTACGTGCTGCTGGCGCTGGCCGCGGGCACGCACTACGAGGGCATCGTCGACGCCTACTACGGGCCGTCCGAGCTGCGCGCCGAGGCGCAGGCCCGGGCAGGCACGCCGGCGACCATCGCTGTGGCCGCGGCGACGCTCCGTGAACGGCTGACCGGGGCAGTCGAGCCCCAGCGCCGGCGCTGGCTGCATCGCCAGCTGGTCGCGCTCGAGACGATCATGCGCCGGCTTGCAGGTGACGAGCTGGACTACCTGGAGGAGGTCGAGCTCTGTTTCGACGCCCGTCCGGAACGCACGCCCGAACATGTCTACGACGAGGCGCACCGGCTGCTCGATGAGCTGCTGCCCGCCGGGCCGAGCCTGCGCGAGCGCGTGGAGGCGCTGAACCTGCGCCTGACCGTGCCGGTCGCCCAGCTCGAGCCGGTCCTGGATTGGCTCGTCGACGAGATCCGCACCGATTGCGCGCGCCACTTCCCGCTCCCGGTGGGCGAGGCGCTGGCCGTCCGCCTAGTGACCGACCAGCCATGGTCGGGCTACAACTGGTACGACGGCGACATGCGCTCGCGGGTCGAGATCAACACTGACCTGCCCGTCCAGGCCCCGAGCCTGATCGCGCTGATCACCCACGAGTGCTTCCCAGGTCACCACCTCGAGCACGCATGGAAGGAGCAGCGGCTCTACCGCGAGCAGGGCCGCGGCGAGGTCAGCGTGCAGCTGATCAACACCCCCGAGGCGTACATCAGCGAGGGTCTGGCGGAGGTTGGCGGCCGGCTGATCGTCGACCGCCAGCGCTGGCAGGAGCTGTTCGTCGGCATCTGCGAGCGTGCCGGGATAGAGCTCGGGCCTGGACTCGCGGAGCGGGCCTATGACATCAGCCAGGCCCTGCACGCGCTGCGCGGCAGTGGCGGCGACGCGTCACTGATGCTCCACGCAGACGGCAGGCCGCGCGACGAGGTACGCAGGTTCGTGGAACGGCGCGCGCTGCGCACGCGCGGGCAGGCGGAGAAGACGCTCGAATTCATCAGCCACCCGCTGTGGCGGACGTACGTCTTCTGTTATGCCGGTGGCGAGCGGCTGCTCAGCCAGTGGTGTGCCTCCGCGGGCGACGCCGAGACGCAGCGGGAACGCTTCCTGCGGCTGCTGACCGAGCAGCTGACCCCCTCCGAGATCGCTCAGGACCTCGCAGACGCGGCCTGAAATGCCGGATTTGGGCATTTCTGCCCAACTTCCCTCTTGAGCGCACGCGGCGGCATCGTTACACTCGGCAGAACCACCCGGAGGCCGTGCCTCCTCCGGCAAACCTGAGGATCCCCGATCGTGCCGCGGGTGTCCGGGTCAGAGAGGGAGTCTCGGTTGCCGTGAAGCCCAACCCGGTGGCGGAGGAGGCACTTGCCGGTTCCGCGCTCGTCGACCTGATTGCGTGCGAGCGTGAGTGCCGGACGTGCAGCTATGCCGCCTCACTCGACTGCGACGGAAATTGCGGCGTCTGCCCGCACAATGGATACTGTCCCTGCGTAAACCCCGTCGTCGCACGGAGCAAGACCGCGCTGCGGATCATCGAGCTGCGGCCCCTCCTGCTCCAGGAAGCGCGCTCGCGAAACTAGCCAGAGGACGCCAGCTTGGACATCGGAGACCTGCGCGACCTGGCCGAGCGTATCCACGCGACCTCGGGGCGGCTTTGACTTAGCAGCCAAGCGAGAGCGCCTCGCGGCGCTAGATGAGCAGGCCAGCGCGCCCGACTTCTGGGCTGACCAGCGCGCCGCCCAGCAGGTGCTGCGCAACGCCGAGGGCATGCGCGATGAGATCGCCACCTGGCAGTCGCTGACCCAGCGCGCTGACGACCTGCTCGAGCTGGCCCAGCTGGCTGCCGACGGAGGCGAGCACCAGATGCTGGCCGACCTCGAGACCGAGCATCAATCGCTGAGCGCGGAGTTCGAGCGCCAGCGGATGAGCCTGATGTTCAGCGGCGAGTACGACGAGCGCGCGGCGATCGTCTCGATCAGCGCCGGCGCGGGCGGCACGGAGGCGACCGACTGGGCCGAGATGCTCGTCCGAATGTACCTGCGCTGGGCGGAGCGGCACCGCTTCGCAACCGAGATCCTCGATCAGGTCGACGGCGAGGAGGCCGGCCTCAAGAGCGCCACCTTCGCCGTCGAGGGCCGCAATGCCTACGGCCACCTGCGCGCCGAGCGCGGAGTCCACCGGCTGGTCCGGATCAGCCCGTTCGACTCGCAGAAGCGGCGGCACACGACGTTCGCGCTGGTCGAGGTGCTGCCAGAGGTCGAGGACGATGTCGAGGTCGGCGAGATCCCGGAGGACGAGCTCAAGATCGACACCTTCCGTGCGCAGGGAGCCGGCGGCCAGCATGTCAACAAGACCGATTCGGCGGTGCGCATCACCCACCTGCCCACTGGCATCGTCGCCCAGAGCCAGAACGAGCGCTCGCAGCACCAGAACCGCGAGGTCGCGATGAAGGTCCTGCGCGCGCGGCTGCTCGAACGGCTGCTGGAGGAGCGCGAGCGCGAGATGGCGGCGCTCAAGGGCGAGCACGTGGAGGCCGGCTGGGGCAACCAGATCCGCTCATACGTGCTGCACCCCTATCAGATGGTCAAGGACCATCGCAGCGGCCACGAGACGAGCAGCACCGGTGACGTGCTCGACGGTGACCTGGATCCGTTCATGCTGGCCGAGCTTGAACGGCTGGCGACGGCGGACGGGCCCGCGGGCTGACCTGCGGGCGGACCGAATCGGCCCTCGCGCCTAGACTGGGGCCCGTCCCACCCTCAGATGAGCGCATCCCAAATGTCCGATCACCCACAGGCTCCGAACGGCGAACCGCCGTCCGGGCTGAGCGCGCAGTCCGAGCCCGATCGATCGGCGCCCGCCGGCCGTGCGACCGTGTACCTCGCGGCCGCGCTGGTGGCCGTCATCGCCGGCAGCGCGCTCTTCGTGTCCGGTTTTGCGCTGGGCCAGCTCCAGGGCTCGACGGCCGGCACGGGCGATTCGCGGCAGGAGCTGTTCCGGCCGTTCTGGGATGCGTACAACGACATCACCCACAGCTACGTCGGCGAGATCGACGAGCCGGCCCTCGTCGAGGGCGCGATCAAGGGCGTCTTCGACGCGCTCGGCGACCCGTTCTCGGGCTACATGTCGTCGGACGAGTACCGGGGCGGGCTGAGCCATCTCTCGGGTGAGTTCGAGGGCATCGGCGCGGAGCTGGCCACGCTCGAGCGCGATGGCAGCGGCTGCGTGACGATCAGCCACACCTGCCGCCTGACGGTCACGCGCGTGCTGCGCCGCTCGCCGGCGCTGGCGGCCGGGCTGCGCGCAGACGACGTCATCGTCGCCATCGATGGCCGTTCGACGCTCGATTCCAGCCTCGACCTGCTGATCCCAACCATCCGCGGCAAGAAGGGCACGTCGGTCACGCTGTCGCTGGACCGTGGCGGTGCAGCGCTCGAGATGTCGATCGTGCGCGACGTCATCCAGACCGAGCACGTTCGCAGTGACGTCCTGGCCGGCGGCGAAATCGGCTACCTGAAGGTCGACAACTTCAGCTCCGGTGCTGCGCGGGACCTCCACGACCTGCTCAGCGAGCTGATCGACCAGCGGCGCGTCCGTGGCCTCGTGCTTGACCTGCGCGACGATCCGGGCGGCTACGTGGACGCGGCCCGCCAGATCGCCAGCGAGTTTGTCGCCACCAGCCCTCTCTACTGGGAGCAGACCGCGCGCGGCGAGCCGATGGCCATCGAGCCGCAGCCCGGTGGTGCGGCGACAGACCACGGGATCCCGCTCGTCGTGCTCGTCAACGGTGGAACCGCCAGCGCGAGCGAGATCGTCGCCGGGGCGCTGCAGGGCAGCGGCCGGGCACTGCTCATCGGCCAGAAGACGTACGGCAAGGGCACCATCCAGGAGTGGAAGGAGCTGGCCGGCGCCGGCGGCTATCGACTGTCAGTGCGCAAATGGCTGACCCCCGACCAGACCTGGATCCATGGCCAGGGCCTCACGCCGGACGTCGTCGTCGAGGTGCCGGATGACAATGCGGCGGACACCGACCCGGTCCTCGAGCGTGCCCTCGAGGTGCTCGAGGAGAAGCTGGCCGCGCCTGCCGAAGGCCGGCCCATCCGGCTGGGCCGCGCCGCCTGAAGAGCGCCCTTGCGGACTTGGTGAAGGTCGGTTATCGTCGCCCGCGAAGGAAAGGAGGTGATGTGCAGTGACAGATAGCTCTCGCTGCACCGCCTCTCGGGAGTCGCTCGCCTAGAGCTGACCACCGGGAAGTGGTGAACGCAGCCACGTGACGCCGGCCCACAATGGGCCGGCGTCCGCGCGTTCAGCGGTCCTTTCCAGAGACGCCGGCGAAGGTGCCGGCAGGAGCAGCCAGCAATGTCAGAGACGGTGGCGGTCAATCGCCGGGCGCGCCACGAATACGAGATCAGCGACACCTTCGAGGCCGGCCTCGTCCTGACCGGCACGGAGATCAAGAGCATCCGCGCCGGCAAGGCCAACCTAGCCGACGCCTATGCGCGCGTCGAGAAGGGCGAGGCCTGGCTGGTAGGCGCTCACATCGCGCCGTATGAGGCGGGCAACCGCTACAACCACGAGCCACGGCGTGACCGCAAGCTGCTGCTTCATCGCTCGCAGATCGACGAGCTGATGGGCCGCGCCTCGGCCAAGGGCCTGACGGTCGTGCCGCTGCGGCTGTACTTGACGACCAAAGGCCGGGCCAAGGTCGAGCTCGGCCTTGCGCGCGGGAAGCAGCTGCACGACAAGCGTCGCGCGATCGCCGAGCGCGACATGCGCCGGGACGCGGAGCGCGAGCTCGCCGACGCCCAACGCGGACGCCGATGAGCGACCCGGGAGCTGGCGAGCGCCGCGCACCGATCCGGCCGCCTGATCCGCCCCTGGGCTCTGACAGGTTCCTGCTGCGGCCGCTGGTTGCTTCCGATGCCGAGGCCATTTACGCCGCCTGCCAGGACCCGGACATCGCGCGCTGGACGACGATCCCGCAGCCCTACCTGCGCGAGCACGCGACGGGCTTCGTGGCTGACACGATCGACGCCTGGGAGCACGGCCGCGAGCCGACCTTCGCGATGGTCGATCGAGCCTCCGGCAGGCTCATCGGCTGCGTCGGCCTGCGCAGCGACGGAGCGAGCGGCCACGCGATGGAGATCGGCTACTGGACCGCGCCGGCGGGTCGCGGGCGGGGTCTCACGACGGAGGCCGTGCGGCTGGTCAGCCGATGGGCGCTGCTGGATCTGAGGGCTGAGCGAGTCGGCCTGCTGGTCTACGTGGGCAACGAGGCCTCGGCGAGGGTGGCGGAGAAGGCCGGCTTTCGCCGTGAAGGTGTCTTACGCCGGTACTCGCTCCAGCGCGGCACGCCACGCGACACCATCGTGCATTCGCTGATTCGCGCCGATCTTGCGGGTCTCCCTGACTGACCTCTTCCCGAACAGGCGTTCTGATGGTAGGATCTTGACCTGGGGATGAGTGGTTTCGACAGGGCCGGATCCCCGGAGAGTGCGAGTCGAGGATGCCGCTCTGGCCTCGTAAAAAGGCGGCAAACGAAGTAACTGGCAACCGCCAGGCTTCTCTTCCCCTCGCTGCCTAACAGCAGCTAGGTGAACGTGGAATCAGCCTCATCCCCGCGGGCTGTGGAAGCGTCATTCAGCGGGGATGCGCGATCAGCAAGGCCACGTAACCGGTCGCAAAGCCCGCAAGGGGACGTGGATGGATCGGACGGGACGCTGTCGATGGCGGCCCGATCGATTGACGATAAAGCATCGACTACGCTCGTAGCGGTCTCCGGCTGAAGGTCTTGGACGGGGAGTTCGACTCTCCCCCATCTCCACCACCAGCATTGGCACGCGCCTCACCTGGATGTGACTGCCCATAAGTCTGCAGTAATTGCACCCTTATGCTTGCGCGGCGGATCTGCACGCTTGTGCTTGCAAGTCGACGCCAGAGGTCTCAGGCGGCTCATCGGACGCGATGCCGAGGCGCCGGTCGCTAGGGTGTCTGCGATGCCGCAAACCGCCAGACGTTCATCAGGTCGCCGCGAAGCGTGAGCCCGGTCGAGTTCTCGACTCGCCGACGAGAAGGATGCACCCCTTGGGCCTGAAGCTCAGCAACCTTGGGGCGACGTTGGCCCAGCTCCAGTGCGGCAAGGTGGCCGGGCGGCCAGCCGAGCCGCTCGCAGACCTCCTGGCGGGTCTGCCCTGTGGATCGTCTGCAGCGGCGCAGCGCGGAAGGCAGGCGGCGCAGTGATGCCGGGGGTATGGGCAGCAGCCTTCCCTTTGCGCCGAAGCCCGGGTACACCCGGAACGTATGTCGGTATGTCGCCGCGGACTCGCTTGCCCGCTCGTTGGTGTCCAAGCTTGATCCTCCGATCCCATTTGCATTCTTCCGTTTTGGAAGAACCTGTACCCTAACCACGGTCAGCTACGCCAGTCAATGGGGGTTCCGATAGATTTCCACGAGACCGCTGGCTGCCGGTGACGGGTAGGAGGTCGGAATGGAGGAGCGCCGGGACAGCGTCGCTGGGACGCCGGCGGACCGTGCCTCTCCTGCGGATTCGAGGGAGTCGAAAGCGATCCGATCCAGGCGTTCCCAGCGCGAAAGGGAGCCCACTGCTACACGGCTTGCCATCGCCTCGCGCCTCGTCGAGCTTCGCAAGGCAGCGGGCCTGACTCAAGTCGCCGTGTGCGAGCAGATTGGGAAGCCGAAGGGCTGGATCGCGAAGCTAGAAACGGGCAGGCGTTCGCTGCTGTTCAGCGAGGCGACCGTCCTAGCCGCTCTTTACGCGGTCGACGTCGCCGCGATTGCTCCCTCACGCGACAAGGCGCATTCCAGCATCGTGTAGAGCCATGAGAAGAGCTCGGCAGGATGAAAGCGGGCTGAACGGTAACCGGGCCAAGCGGGTGATCAAGCACCCGGGCCACGGAGGGCCAGCTCTCGATCAGAGCTTCGAGGCGACGTCTTGACCAGGGCGGTCAACCCCAAGCCATGGTCGAGCAGTTGGGTCAGATCCTCAGTCGACTGGTACCTCGTCGCGAT
>DATMJK010000060.1:0-2739 GCA_035553915.1 Candidatus Limnocylindrales bacterium
TCTGCATGCCCGCCGCACGGGTGCCCTTCGCCCTTGGCGTAGAATCGGCCGTGCCGTGCTAGGCGGGGAACTAGCGGTGCCCTGTACCTGCAATCCGCTCCAGCAGGGCTGAACTCCCTCCCGAGGCCCGCGTGCGCGGAAGCCGGCGGGATGATCGACGTTGAGGATCGGGTCCCGCGCAGCGGCGACGCGTGAACCTCGTCAGGTCCGGAAGGAAGCAGCGATAAGCGCAGCTTCGCCGGGTGCCGCGGATCGGCCTGGTCCGAGTCGGTCGTCACGTTGGGCCCGCGTCCGCCTCCGGTCGACGGAGGGTGCACGGCAAGACCCTCTTCGCGCTGCGCGGCCGTAAACTGCCGACGTGGCCCCCGACACTCCTGCCCGCGCGCAGCCGCACCAGGCGCTTTACCGGCGCTGGCGCGCGCAGAGCTTCGGCCAGATCGTTGGCCAGGCTGCGGTCGTCGAGACGCTGCGCAACGCAGTTCGCCTCGAGCGCCTGTCCCACGGCCTGCTGTTCGTCGGCCCGCGCGGGACGGGCAAGACCTCGATGGCGCGCATCATCGCCAAGGCGGTCAACTGCGTGGCCCCAGTCGATGGCGAGCCGGACGACAGCTGCGAGCCGTGCACCGCCATCCGCGAGGGACGGGCGCTGGACGTGGTCGAGCTCGATGCCGCGTCGAACAACCGCGTCGACGACATGCGCGAGCTGCTGCCGCGCGTCTACACCGCCGCCTCCGACCTGCGGCGCAAGGTCTTCATCATCGACGAGGTCCAGCGCATCAAGGAAGGCTGGGACGTGCTCCTGAAGACGCTCGAGGAGCCGCCCGACGACGTTCTGTTCATCTTTTGCACGACCGATCCGAGCGGCATCCGGCCGGCCGTCGTGTCGCGCCTCCAGCGCTTCACCTTCCGGCCCCTGCCGGTGCCCGAGATCGAGGCCAAGCTGCGCCGCATCCTCGCCGGCGAGGGCCGCGCCGTGACCGATGAGGCCATCGGGCTCATCGCCGAGCGCGCGGCGGGGGGCATGCGCGACGCGGAGTCGATGCTCGACCAGGTGCTGGCCGGCGGCGACGAGGAGATCGATGCCGATGCCGTGCGCAACCTGCTCGGCCTGGCCGAACAGGAGACTGTCAACCGCTTCATCGATGCCCTCGCCGGCGCCGATGCGCTTGCCGGCGTGCGCATGCTCGACCAGGTCGAGCGCGACGGCCGCGACCTGGCGGCCTTCGCTGACCAGCTGGTCGACGGCCTGCGCGATCGACTCGTCCGTGCCCTCGGGGCGAGCGATGCGCCACCCGCATTGGTCGCCACCCTGACCCGCGTCGCCCCGCGGTTGATGTCGATGGTGCTCAGCCGCCGGCTGCCGACACCGAGCTGGACAGCCTGCTGGCCGCCTGGGCGCAGGTCGTCGCCCAGGTTGGCAGCAACCCGGCCAATCGGCCGCTGATCATGGCCTGTCGGCCGATCGAGGTTCGCCAAGGAGCGGTCGTCCTGGGCTTTCCGGAGGACCAGCTGTTCATGCGCGACATCGCCGAGCGCAAGCGCTCGGTGCTCGAGGAGGGGCTGAGTAGCGTGCTCGGACGGCGCGTGTCGGTCAGTCTCGTGGCAGCCAACGTGGAGCTGCCGCGAAGCCAGCCTGCCGACGCGCAGGAGCTGGTTGCCCACGCGCGGCGAGTGTTTGCTGATGACGTGCTTGACGTCGCCGAAGTCGAATGAGGAGCTGCCGATGAAGATGGGCGACCTTGCCAAGATGGCCCAGCAGATGCAGGTTGAGATGGCGCGCGTGCAGGCCGAGCTCGAGGCGCTCACGCACGAGGCCACGGCCGGCGGAGGCGCCGTCCGGGCGGTGATCAACGGCCGGCAGGAGCTGGTTGAGCTGCACATCGACCCTGAGGTCGTGGACCGCGAGGACGTCGAGATGCTGCAGGACCTGGTCACGGCCGCGGTCAACGACGGCCTGCGCCAGGTCAAGCAGACGGCTGAGCAGAAGATGGCCCGCGTGACCGGCGGGATGGGCCTGCCGCCCGGCTTCGGCTGAGCCGGCCAGCGTGAGCGTCCTGCCCGAGCCGGTCGTCCGGCTGATCGAATCGCTGTCGCGGCTGCCCGGTGTGGGACCCAAAACCGCGCAGCGGCTGACGTACCACCTGCTGCGCGCGCCCGACACGGAGGTGCGCAGCCTGGCCGCCGCCCTGGTGGCGGTGCGCGACGAGGTCGTCTACTGCGCCAGCTGCTTCAACATCAGCACGACCGACATCTGCGCGATCTGCGCGGACGGGACGCGCGAGGACGATTCGCTGTGCGTCGTCGAGGAGCCGCTCGACGTGCTCGCGCTCGAGCGCACAGGCGCATTTCGGGGCCGCTACCACGTGCTCCATGGGGCCATCTCACCGATGGATGGCATTGGGCCCGACCGGCTGCGCGTGCGTGAGCTGCTCGATCGGGCCGCCCGCCGGAATGCCGATGGCGAGCCATATCGCGAGGTCGTGCTGGCCACGAACCCGACCCTCGAGGGCGAGGCGACGGCGATGTACCTCGCCGAGCGGCTGGCCGGCGACGTCGGCTCGATCACGCGCATCGCCCGCGGGCTGCCCGTAGGCGGCGACCTCGAGTACGCTGACGAGGTGACCCTCGTCCGGGCGCTCCAAGGCCGGCGCGAGTTCGAGATCGCGAGCGAGCGATGAGCACTCTGTCCGCCCGATGAGCCACCTGGTCTCTGAGATCCTGCTCCGACTGGCCAAGGCT